>JAJBAV010000025.1 GCA_020532085.1 Candidatus Cloacimonadota bacterium
CTAACCATATCCACCAGAGTGAGTTAATTACCTCCAGGTTTCAGCATGAAGATCGGAGGGATATTGGCGTAGGGGCTGTTTGGCTAAACAACAAAATTGAGTGTCCACTATTTCAGGACTTGACAGGTTCCCAGAAAAATATCAGCGGAGAAGAAAAGAAATTCTGACTCCAACAAATAACTTGACTAAATATTGGCCTTCGCCGAAGTGAGCTTAATAACTTCCGTTCAGATACCAGACTTCAAGTATGACAAGGAGCCGACCATGCGCGACCTACTGTTAATTGTACTTTTGTGTCTGTCCCTGCTTTCCCTGTTCGCGGAAAGCGGAACCACCCCCAGCAAAGTTTCATCCCCCCGGATCGAGCCGGCGGAGCCTCTGCCCGCTCCGGTTCCCGTGATCATCGACCGCAACGAGCCCAAGGAAGGCATTCCGGTGGTGATACCGGAACCAACAATCTACCGTCCGGTTCTGATCGACCGCAATGGGCCGAAAGTCGCTGACACTTATACAGCGCCGTTTACGGTGCCTCCGGAACTGATCCCCACCATCAAGGACCGCAACGAGCCGAAGGATAAGATCGCCAAATCCGGCGGCCAGTCTCCACTCTACGATCCTGACTCATATGAGCCGGACAATTCCTCCACCCAATACACCGCCATCAATGTCTACTCGGATATATCAACGCAAGAACATACCATTCACACCGACAGTGACCAAGACTGGTTCCGCTTTCAGGGAGTCGCGGGACGGATCTACACCTTCATGTCGACAGGCACCATAGACGTAAGGATATATCTCTACGCAGATGACGGAGTCACTCTGCTGGGAGAGGATGACGATGACGGGGGCTACCCCAATTTTTATCTGCAATTCGCCCCCGCCACCACGGCGTATTACAAGCTGAAGGTGGATGCCTTGTACATGAATCAGGGCATCTACACCTTTCATTATATCTTCGGTGCTGTGCCTGACAGCTATGAGCCGGACGATACGTCCTCCGAAACCACCACGATCGATGTTTACCCGGTGCTGTCCAGCCAGAACCATACGCTGCACAGCAATGCAGATCAAGACTGGTTCGAGTTTTATGCCTATACCGGCCGGATCTACACCTTTGAATCCACCGGCACCACCGACACCCGGATCTATCTCTATCAGTGGGATGGGACCACCCAACTTGGCTATGATGACGACGGTGGCATAGGAGCCAATTTTCTCCTCCAGTTTTCACCCCCCGCGACAGATTATTACAAGATCAAGATCGTGCCTTATCCCGGTTCGGGAGGCGTGTATGTGTTCAACTACAGCTACGGCGCCAACGCCGACAGCTATGAGCCGGATGACTCCACCACGGATTATACCGACACAAATGTCTACTACTATCATCAAGTGCAGAACCACACTCTGCACAATACCACGGACCAAGATTGGCACCGTTTCTACGCCTATGCCGGAAACATCTACAAGTTCAGTTCCAGCGGCAACACTGATGTCCGGGTTTACCTCTATAACGATGCCGCTACTACAATCCTGGCCGTGGATGATGACGGCGCCGGTTACCCAAACTTTTACCTCTCCTACGCCATTACCACAACCGGCTATTACAAACTGAAAGTTGATGGCTACGGTGGCACTGTGGGAGCCTATGATTTTCATTACTGGTGGGAACTGCCTCCGGACGCTTTCGAGCCGGACAATTCCGCCGGCGATCCCACCCCTCTCACCCCCGCCTATGCCTACCAGTACCAGGCGCACAACCTGCACAATACCACAGACCAGGACTGGTACTACTTCGTGGGCGTCCCCGGCTGCGTTTACACCTTCTACTCCACCGGAGGGATCGATAACCAGATCTACCTCTATCAGGAAGACGGGATCACTTTGATAGATTGGGATGATGACGACGGGGATGGAAACAATTTCAACCTGCAGTTCGCGCCCACAACCTACGAAATCTACATCCTGAAAGTGGTGGGTTATAACGGCGCTGTGGGGCCATACACCTTCTACTTCAACCACGCTGCCCCCCTGGACGCTTACGAGCCGGACAACTCCTCCAGCCAGTACAGCAGCATCTCTTTCTCCTCCACCGCCCAGTTTCAGTCTCACACCCTGCACACAGATACCGATCAGGACTGGTTCCGCTTTTACGCCATCAGCGGCGCGGGAAAGTACTATCAAATTTCGTCCCTGGGCTACACCAACACCCAGGTCTACCTCTATCAGGATAACGGCACAACATTGGTGGCTTGGGATGAAGACGACGGCACCGACAGCAATTTCTATATGCAGTTCGCGCCTGTCTCCACCGGCTGGTACAAACTGAAGATCACCGGCCATACCGGAAGTGTGGGCGCTTATCAATTCCGCTTCATCATGGAAGGGCTCTATGACGATTATGAACCTGACGACTCGGCCACCCAGCCCACCGTCCTGAATCCCACTCTTTCCGACCAATTCCAGTATCACGCCTTCAACAACAGCACCGACGAGGACTGGTATATCTTTGAGGGCAAAGCGGGCAAGACCTACACTTTCTACTCCACCGGATCGGTGGATGCCCAGGCCTGGCTTTACGACAGCGATGGCCCTTCATTCATCTTGTACGATGATGACGGAGCGGGCTATCCTAACTTCCAGCTGGTCTACACTCCAACCGTCACAACCTACTACCTGATCCAGGTCACCGCCCTGGGCGGAGAGGTGGGGAGTTACCAATTCCATTACCAGTACAGTGTTGCCGCGGATGCCTATGAGCCGGACGAATCGGTGGCCGATCCCACCGCCCTGACCGTATTGGCGGACCTGCAGACTCAGGCGCACTCCCTCCACACCACCACCGACCAGGACTGGTACCGCTTCCAGGGCCTGGCGGGACGGACCTACCACTTCTATTCCACCAGCGGGACAGACACTCAGATCTACCTCTACGCCGATAACGGGACCACCCAGCTGGCCTGGAACGATGACAGCGGGACCTTCCCCAATTTCCACCTGGTGTTTGCCCCGACAGCGACCGCGTATTACACCCTGAAAGTGGTTGGCTGCCTGGGCGATGTGGGAGCCTATGGCTTCAACTACTACTACAGCATCGGCCTCACCGTGCCGCAGAATGTGGCCATCAACCGCTCCGGCACCAATTTCACCCTCAACTGGACCGCGGTGCCTGGAGCGGTGTACTATCTGATCGAGTACTCTGTCAATCCCTACACCGGATACGCTCCCATAGCCGGCACAAGCAATACCTCTGTGACCGTGTCGTCAAACGAGCCCTACATATTCTTCCGGGTCAGAGCATCGGATACCCCAACGCCCTGATCCTGGCTTCTTCACTTGGGGGTGGGTGATCCCCGCCCCCTTTCATAGGTGTAGCATAAGCTTCAGCTTGTTGGGTGCCCGGAATTCATTCCGAGGCACAATGAACAGGTTTCAGGAAACCACATAAAGGACTCGAAAAAAGAAGGTAATGGTGGGCCTCGAGATAACTCCCGGCCCCCAACAAGCTGAAGCTAATGTTACATTCTTTTGGGCCTGCTATTCTCCTGCGATGATGAACACCTCCTCCACGCTTTTACTAAAGACGCGGGCGATCTTCACCGCCAAAAGCAGTGAGGGAAGGTATTTGCCGGCTTCAAGGGCGATGATGGTCTGGCGGGTGACGCCCACTTTTTGGGCCAGCTCTTCCTGAGTCATTTCGCCGCTCTCGAAACGCAGCCGGCGGATCTCGTTCGTGAAACCTGGATCATGCCTAAACATTGATCACTCCGCGTTTGTAGAGCACGAGGATGGAGGCGGTCCAGAAGAGATAGAGCGAGATCCAGCTGTAATAGGCCAGGTTCAGCACCTGCTGCAGAGGGACCGCGAGCGTGTTTCGGTGCAGGAGATAGAGCACCACCGCGTAAACGAAAACCACGGTCAGGACACCATGGATGGCGATCATGGCGGACTGGTAGCGGATGGTTTTGTCCATCTCATCGAGGGCCTTGAAGCGGAAATTCAGGAAGATGCGGATCGCCCAGAGCGAGACGTTGAAAAGGGCGAGCAACACCAGGGTGAACTCGAGGTTGAAAGCCCCCAAAGCGGGGAGGGGAATGGCTTTGAGAACGATGAAGACGATGCTGCTGAGCAGGGTGAACAGCGCTTCCTTTTGCTGGATTAGCATGATGATACTCCTGAAACAATACTGAGTCCGGCCTTTGCGGCCATGAGAATGGCGATGTCAACCGGACAGGACACAATGAATGTCAGGCCTTACATATTGTCAAGTATTATTTACATTGTTTCAATCTTGAGGCTCGTCAAAAAACCAGGCAGGTAAGCCCGCAGGGCGACAAAAGATCATCACAAACACATTCTGTCGCCTACAAGGGGCTCAGAGGATTTCTTGATCCGCTGACGAGGGGTTCCGTTCGCTGCGCTCACTGCACGCCCTCGCTATCGTTCTGTCGCCTCTGCGAGGCTGCATTGGCGATCGGTAAAGCGTTTCGAGGGGTTTTGAAACGTCTGAAGCCGTTTCTTCACACCCCCGCCATAGTCTGTCGCCCTCTGGGCTTACCAGTGATGTTCAACAAGCGTAGCGCCTCAGTCCCAGCCCTCGGCTTCGCGCAAACCGTACTGTTTGTCCACCTGGCGGATGATGGCGTCGAGGATGGGCTCGCCGGTGTCGTAGACGTCGAAAGGCTTGAAACCCAGATACTTGTCCCACTGTCCGGCCACGTAATCGTGGGAGACCACGCGGTACACCATATCCGGGATGAGCTGTTCGCCGTTCACCGTATAGCGGTTTTGCCAGGGTAGGTCTTCGTCGGAGGGCAGGCTTTTGATCACCCGCGTATCGAAGCCCAGGCCGGCCACTTCGCAGATGTCGTGCGGTTGTTCCACGGCGTGCCGGGCGTTGAGCTCATCCAGGTAGATGAGGTCGCGGCCCCAGCAGGAAAAGACGGTGACGGTGTTGTTGAAGGGCGCCAGTTCGTGCAGGTCACGCAGGGTGACAGCCCCGGCGGGGATGGTTTTACGCAGGCCGCCGTTGTTGATGATGGCCAGGTCGGGTTTGTAGATGTCCATATACTCGGCTTTCAGGGCGTTCGCGACCCAGCGCGAGAGGGCCGTGGACCGGTATTTGTCCGGCACCCATTCCTCGGGGAGGTAGCCGATGATCCTCTGCATCTGCACTTCCACCAGAGCGATCTTTTGCTTCACGTACTCCGCCAGGGGGCTGATGAACACCCGGGAGCGCGTTTCCAGCGGGACCAGCTGGTTTGAAAGCGAGACCACGCGGTCGTTTTCGACCTCCAGGTCCGCCTGGCCCAGCCAGTTCAGGTGCGAGCCGCTGTAGAGCAGGTATTTGTCGTTGATGCGGAAGGGCTCTTCGGCGCGGATGTGGTCGTGCCCGCCGATGATGAGGTCCACCCGGTCGTCGAGGCTCATGGCCAAAAGGCTGTCGGCCTCAAAACCCTGATGGGTGAGTACCACGATGAGGTCGCTCTTGAGGTCCACCTCGTCCAGATACATGTTGATGGCGTCGGCTGGGGGCAAAATGCGCACGCTGCTCACGTTCTGGGCCTTCACCTTTTCCGGCAGCAGTTCGAGGGTGATGCCCAGGACCCCGATCCGCAGTCCGTCCTTTTCGATGATGACAAAAGGCCGGCCTCCAACTGGTTGGCGGGTGCTTTTGTCCAGCAGGTTGGTGCACACGAAGGGATAGTTGGCCCGCGTGGCCAGGTCGCGGGTGTTGGAATAGGAAAAGTCGAATTCGTGGTTGCCGAAGACGCTGGCGTCGAGCTGGAGCCGGTTAAAGACCTCGATCACCGCGCCGCCGTGGACGTTGTCATCCACCAGCGAGGCGAAGATGGAGCCGGTCTGCTGGTCGCCGCTGTCCAGATAGACAGAGCGGGGATGGGCGGACCTGGCCGCGGTGAGGATCTCTTCCAAAACAAGGTAGCCGCCACGATTGAGGCCGGCAGTTTCATCCCATTTGGCTTCATAAACTCCGTGGCTGTCTCCGGTGTAAAAGATGCTCAGAGGCAGCGCGCCCAAACTGGTGGCCGCGGCCAAAGCCAGCAGCAGTAAGTAGTTTAAATGTTTCATCCCGTGTTCCTTTGCAAAATCCCCTTGGCAGCGTGTGCGGAAAAACGCGCGCAGGTGTTTCTCTATATTACCCACCCAAGCCGGATATCCCTCAGCCTGATTGTGTCAAGCGGAAAATCCGCGAAAAAGCCAAAACCGGCCGTATGGTCCGCGCTTGTACTAAACTGGGTCAAGCCGCTGCCGGTTTTTTGCCTCAAGGAAATCCAGCCACTCCCGGTCCGCGTTTGTATCTTTGATCATGGCAGGTTCCTTATGGTGACAAGATAGGCCCCGGGCGGCGCTCGCGCAAGTCGGCAGAAAACGGCACAGAATCATCGCTGAACCCCAAACCCCTTTGCCTTGAGCGCGGATGGCTGTTTTCGAAGACCGGATGGGAGATGCTGCCGTGGGAGAAACATTGACCGGAATTGGTCTGGATTTTGCATAAACGAGATGCAACAACCGTGGGAGGTTGCGGATGACAACATTTTTCCGGACCGACTCTGATGGGGCCCTGATCTACCCCGTGTTTCTGGGCATGCGGGGCTGTCCCGGCAGATGTGTGTATTGCGACCAGGACAAGCTTTCCGGCAGCGAAGGTTTCGATCCCGAGCGGGCGGTGGCGGAGGTGCGGGAATTTGTGGAGCGCCATCCGGACCGCGCCAAGCAAGTGGCTATCTACGGAGGCACTTTCACCGCTCTGGAACAAGATCTGAGGGAGGAACTGCTGCGTTCGCTGGGGGCGGTTTGTGACGGATCCACCAGTTTCCGGATCTCCACCCATCCCCTTTACGTAAGCAATGAGATCCTGGCCCACTGCAAACATTGGAACATCCGCACCATCGAACTGGGGGTGCAGGATTTCAACGCTGCCGTGCTGGCCGCTTCCTGCCGGGGCTACAGCGGCAAGGATGCCCTGGAAGCCGCTTACCGGGTGAAAGAGCAGGGATTTGAGCTGGGGGTGCAACTGATGCCCGGCCTGCCCGGATGGACGCAAGCCAGCCTGGCAGAGAACAGGAAAGTTCTGGAGGAGCTGAAGCCCGACCTGCTGCGCCTCTATCCCCTCATCGTGATCCGCGGCACCGCGTTGGAAAAACTTTTCAACTCCGGCGATTACCTGCCCCTCAGCTTGGAAGAGGCTGTGGCGCAGTGCGCGGATTATTATCCCGTGGCCGGGCGGGCTGGCACCCGCATCATCAAAGTGGGGATACCCTCGAACCTCGATCCGGCCGAGATTGCCGGCGGGCCCTGGCATCCAGCCTTTGGCGAACTGGTGAAGGCCGAACTGGTGGCCCGGAAAGTGCTGGCCATCGATCCGCAGGAAGATGCCGTCACGGTGAGCCGCGAGGAGATCCGCCTGCTGAAAGCGCACGGCGGGGCGGCCCTGGCCAAAGTTCAGGACTGGTTCGAACTGCACTCCTGACCGGGCTTGCGGACTCTGCCGCGGATCGAACGCGAAAGATTGTGCTTGCAAAAAACCGGAAAGCGGTTAAGGTATTTACAGCCTACAGACCCTACATAGAATGCCCTCCAATGCGTGGGAACACCGCCCGGTGCTTCCCACGTTTTTTTTCTCCCGGCAGCCTGTTTGTCAACGGCGGTGAGAGGATTTGCGTTTACCCGTCGGCTTTGCCGGATCAAGCTGGGATTGCTGGGCAAGCGGTTTTGCCGGGCAAATTTTTCATTGACATCCTGCCCGGCCCGGCCAATCTTGGTGGCACTTGAAGACAGGGAGAAAAAAGTGGAAGAACTGCTGAGGCTTGACATAAAAAGCCTGTTTTACGGAGACAAGACCATCCTGCGTGACCTTGAGCTGAGCGTTTCCAAGGGCGAAAGGATCCTGATCGTGGGTGCCACCGGAGCGGGGAAAAGCTCGCTGCTGAAGACGCTCAACCTGATGAACCAAAGTTACGAGGGCCGCATCCTTTTGCAGGGAGAGGACCTGCGCGGATATGAGCCAGAGGTTTTGCGCAGCCGGATCTGCCTGGTGATGCAGGAACCTTTTCTGGAGCCGGGAACGGTGCAGGAAGCCCTGGACGCTCCACTGCACTACCACGCATTGCGCCACCGCGATCTGACCGGCCGGGACCAGCGGGTGAAAAACCTCTTCAAGAGCTTCCAACTGGGCTCAGAACTGATGGACCAGAGCAGCGAAAAGCTTTCCGGCGGGGAAAAACAGCGGGTGGCCCTGATCCGCGCTTTGCAGTTGAATCCCGAGGTGCTGCTGCTGGATGAGATAAGCTCCGCCCTGGACCAGAAAACCTCCGCCATCATTTCTGACTGCGTTTTCAGCACCTATCCCGGAACGGTGATAGCGATCTCCCACGATCCGCTCTGGCAAGACCGCTGGCAGCGGATCTGGAGTCTGGAAGGCGGAACCCTCAAAGACAGGGTCCGAGGGAGGCAATAATGGATATCAGTTATCTGGGACTCGGCCTGTCGGCGCTGCTACTGGTTTTTCCCCTGCTCATCTTCTGGCATCTGAAGCTGGACCTCAGCAAACAGCTGTTCACCTCCTTCGCCCGCATGATCGTACAGCTGGCTGTGATCGGCCTGGTGCTGCAATTCATCTTTCAGCAAAAGAACCTCTGGCTCACCCTCCTGTGGATGCTGGTGATGATCACCAACGCCATCTTCACCCTGCGGGGCCGGCTCAAATTTCAGCGCCGGTTGCTGCTGCCCGTTCTGATCATGGCTTTGGGCACAGCCAGCCTGGTGGTGATGCCCTGGGTGCTGCTGCTGGTGGTAAGGCCCCAACCCTTTTTTGATCCCACCTACGCCATCCCCATCTACGGCATGGTGCTGGGCAACAGCATGAACAGCTGCGCCCTGGCCCTTGAGCGCTTTGAAAGCGGCTTCAGCGACAATTGGCCAGCCTATTACACGCGGCTGAGCTTGGGCGCCAGCCTCTGGGAAGCGATACTGCCGGCCTTTAAAAAAGCGCTGCACGCCGCGCTGCTGCCGCAATTGCTCACCATTGCCTCGATCGGCGTGGTGAGCCTGCCCGGCATGATGTCGGGCCAGATCCTTGGCGGAGCTTCGCCCTTGGTGGCCATCAAATACCAGATGATGATCATGATCTGCATCTTCAGCGGAGTGACCCTCACGGATTATCTGGCCATCCGGATCTATCTGAAACGCCGCTTCGACAAATACCACCTTCCCGTCGAAGGCTGAGCTTCACTGGCCTTTTTTACTGCCCGGAAACACCGCCAAACTGAAACCGGAAAAAGATTACGGGCATGGGCAACGAAAAACCTTGACAACAGAGCACGCTGCCTGAATGAGTTTTCGCGGTGATAAATTTCCAAGTCCGCTCTGGCGGCAAGGATCAAACAATATGAGAAGATGCCTCTATGCCATGATGGGCCTGATGCTGCTGCTCGGCGCCTGCGACATCAACCTGAAACCGCAGCTGCCGGATTGGGACGTGGACCTTACCCTGCCGCTGCTGAACGAGCGTTTTCTGGTTTCCGAGCTGGTGGACAGCGTGAACGTGGTTATCGGCGAAGACGACGTGCTAACCATCACCGCCACAGGCGAGGCCTCCACTCCCGATTTCGGCGAAGTGAATTTCACTCCCGACATCGTTTTGGAAAACCTGCCGCTGCTTTCCGGGATCGACATCCAGACCACGGTGCCGCTGGTTGACCCCACCGGCACGGTGTTCATTGCCTACGGCCATCTGGAGCAGGGACACCTGGATTTCAACATCAACCTGAACGACCCCGTCAATTCCAGCGTGACCTTGATCCTGCCGGACATCACCACTCCCACGGGCGGGCCCCTCACCATCAACAGCAATGACAACCCGAACTGGCAGTCCGTGAACCTGAAAGGCTGCCAGGTGGGCGTGGAGAATTCGGGCCAGATCCTCGACCTGCTGCAGGTGCATCTCATCATCGAGTCGAATCAGCCGGACGGCACGCCGCTGGGCACCGGGGGCATCCGCATCAACACCCAACTCGGCAGCGACTATTTCCAGGGCTATCTCTACAACTATGTGCGCGCCATCGACGGCACCTACGCCTCCATCGACATCGATTACCCCGAGAATTTTGAGGAGGCGGTGATCCTGCAGGAAGCGAAAGTGAGCCTGCAACTCACCAACGAAGTGGGTTTCGGCGCCACCTTCCACGGCCAGATCCACGCCGTGAACGCCCAGACCGGCCAGGAACGCTGGGTGGACGTTTTGGACGATGCCGGCCAGCCCTTTTTCGTTTATCCCGCGGAAACGAGCGGGCCGGTGATCACCGCGCTCAGCTTCTCCAACGGCATCAGCGAGGTGCTGCAGATCATGCCCAGCCGAGTGGAACTGGTGAACGGATATCTGCTCATCAATGGCGGCCACGACGGCACTCCCGGTTTTGTGAGGGAAACTGAGAGGATACATTGCCTGTATCAGGTTGACCTGCCCTGCCACTTTGTGCTGAACGAATACGTCTTCACCATGCCCACGCCCACCCAGATCTCCGTCTCCGCCGAAACCCAAAGCCAGATCCTGAACCGGTTGCTGGCCGCCAACCTTACCGTGGAGGCCACCAACCACATTCCGGTGGGCGCCACCGCCACCCTCTATGTGGGCAACTCCGAGCTGATCGATCCCGCCGATCCAGCCAGCTACAGCTTTGCCAAGCAGGTAACCCTGCACTCCTCGGAATATGAGGGACCGGAAGTGAACGCGGACGGAGAACAGCTGATCAACCTGGCGCTGAGTTCGGATGAGCTGGAGGTGTTCGGGCATCCCGAGGTTTACGTGCTGGCCTCGCTGAGCCTGGAGCCCAGCGTGGGTTCCGTGGTCATCCACGCCTCGCCGGCCGACTACATACAGATCCGGGGCATGCTCACGGCGAAAGTTCATGTTTCGGAGGACCTGCTGTGAAAAAGCTGATCTTCCTGGCCGCCCTGCTGGCTTGCCTCACGCTGCTTCCCGCCACCACCTTCACCTCCAAATCGCTGCTCTTTTCGGACAGCTACATGCTCCGCGCCCGCGGCTGCGACGCCAACTATTGGAACCCCGCCCTGCTTAACAAGGAAGATGGTGACATCTGGATCCCGGTGCTGAATCTGGGCATCTTTGCCGGCAACAACTCCATCGACGTGAATCTATACAACTTCGTGACCAGCGAGGAATACCTCGACGACGCGGATAAACAGCGGATCCTGGACGCCATCGACGAACGCGTGGCCCTCAGCGTGGGCGGGCAGGTGGCGCTGTTCGGCTTCACCATGGGTAACGTGGCCCTCAGCAGTTCCGTGCATGTGGGCGCCAAGGCCGCTTTCGACGAGAAGTATCTGGAACTGCTGCTCTACGGCAACGGCGATGGCAGCGAGGTCTTCGAGTTTTCCCGCGAGGACAACTACGCGGAAGCGCTGAGCTATCTGGACCTCACCGTGGGGGTGGGCGACATCCGGCTACCCCTGCCGGAATCCATCCCGGACATCGACCTCGGCTTTGCCGTGAGCGCGCTGGGCGGGCTTGGCAACACCACCACCAAAAATTTCGAGGGCCGCCTCTCCGCCAATCTGGACGGCCTCACCGTGCATCAGGACGTAACCCAACTGGCCAGCGCCGGAGGTTATGGCGCCAAGGGACTCATAGGCCTCCACAGCGAGCCGGTGACCAACCTCCACGTGGGCGTAACCTTGGACAACATCCTCGGCTTCATCAAATGGGGGCTGGTGCGCGAGGAATTCAGCTATCACTTTGCCGCAGACAGCCTTTACGCGCTGGATCTGCTGGACGGTACCGAGGGCCTCTACACCTCGTCTTACGAACAGATGAAGGCCGATCCCTTCACCACCAACATCCCCATGGAAATGCGCCTCGCCGCGATGTTCAAAACCAAACAGATATCTCTCTCAGCCGATTACATCCAGGGTTTCGGCGATTCCGCCGAGATCAGCCGCCAGGGCCGTTTCGCCCTCGGCGCTGAACTGAGGCCCATCCCCATCCTCTCTTTCTTCCTGGGTTACGGCTCGCCCAATGATTCATATCCCTGGCGCACCTCCCTCGGCATCGGACTGAACTTCAAAGTGATCGAATTCGGACTGGGGTTTCAGTCCATCGAACAGTTTTATCCCGGATTTTCCACCAAGGGGCTGGCCGTTGCCACCTATTTCAACATAAGGACCTGAACCTGACCTACGCTGTCATCATCCTGGTGGCCCTGCTGCTGGCGGGCTATTACTACTGGCGCACCCGCCCGGAGCTTTCCCGCGGCCGGCGCTGGCTGCTCTTCCTGCTCCGTTTCATCAGCCTGGCTGTGTTGCTGCTGTTGCTGCTCAGCCCCATTCTGTATTACCTCCGCTCCCTGAGCGAAAAACAGCAGGTTCTGGTGCTCACGGATGTCTCCGCCAGCATGGACCTCAGCGGCCCCGCCACGGGGGCCAAAAAGGACTGGCTGAGCGCTCCGGGCAAGGAACTGGCCGACAAATTCGCCGCCGCCGGCTACGAACTGCATCACTACGATTTTGCCACCGGACTGGAGCCTGATCGGGACAACACCCTGCTGGCCCCGGCTTTGGCGAAACTGGCCAAAGAGCACGATTTCAGCCGGGTGAAAGGAGTGGTACTGCTTTCGGACGGCTGGCTGCGCGACGCTTCCCTGCAGCAGGTGAAGCAGCTTGGCAGTCCCTTTTACGCCCTCGCCGACACCATGGCGCCCCAAACGGCGGATTTGAGCGTCACTCGCAGCATCACCAACCGCCAGGCCTACCGTAACGAGCCCACCCTCATTCGCGCCGAAGTCAATTCCGCCAACTACAACGGCCCCGCCACCGTGAAGCTCTGGCAGGGCAATTCCCTGCTCGGCAGCCAAAGCGTGCAGCTGAAAAGCGGCGTCTCCGCGAACGTGGATTTCACCCACCGCTTTGCCCAAACCGGCTTCTTCCCCTTCCGGGTGGAGGTCGTGGCCGCCGGCCTGGGCGAACGCTCCCAAAACAACAACAGCTGGCCGGGCGCCATCGAGGTCCTCAGCGACAAACAGCGCGTGGTGGTGCTCTCCGACAGCCCCGCCTGGGACAACAAGTTCACCCTGGACGCCATCGCCGCCAATCCCCGCTGGTCTGCCTCGCATTACCGGATCCAGGGCGGCCGGGCCTATGCCGGGGAAGCAGCGGCCGGAAACCTGCCCGCGCAGAATCTTGCCGCGTTGGTACTGATCAACAACGGCAGCCTCCAGCTGAGCGGAAACCTGCTCACTTACGTGACTTCCGCCCACAAACGCGGCGTGGGCATCCTCTGGCAGGGCCTGCCGCTGCCGGAACTGGCCTCGGTTTTGCCCCTGCAGAGGTCCAACATCACAGCTTCCTATCAGGGATTTCTCGCCCTCTCTCCGGCCGCGGCCAAATATCCCATGCTCAGTTTCGACGCCGCGGAACTCAGGAACGTTCCACCCCTTGATTATTACTACGTTACGGCCTCCCCGAGGGCGGAAGTGCTGGGCAGCATCGACAACGCCCAAAACTCCCCCGCCATTGCCGTAAGCACCTCAGGCGGCGCCAAAACCCTCGCCCTGGCTTTTCTCAACCTTTGGAAATGGCAGCTCCAAAGCGCCGCCGGCGGCTACCAGAAACTGCTGGCAGACGCCATCACCTGGCTGGCCAACACCTCACCGAGCGGCTACGAGGCCATCCACAACGGCAGCTATTTCCTGGGTGAGGAGATCAACCTTCGCCTCCGCGCCCAGGACGATATCCGCGCCCTGCGCCTGGACCTCAATCCCCAGCTATTGGTCTCTGACGTTTCCGGGAAAGAGGTTTTTCGCGATTACCTTACCCAAAGCGAGGGGGAATACTCCGCCCGCTTCAGCCTGGACAAGGCAGGAGCTTACAGCTTCCAGATCACGGACAAGGTGAGTGGTGAAAAAAGCGATGGACGCTTCAACGTGGCCAATTCCTCCATCGAATCCCGCGATTTCGATTTCAACCTCCCCCTGCTCTCCTGGCTGGCCTCGGACACCGGCGGGAAACTGCTAAGTCCCGCTTCCCTGAAAGAGTTCCAGCCTCTGCCTGCCCAAACCAAAACCCTCGACCAGCGCTCAGACATCCCCCTCTACCGCAAGTGGTGGGTGCTGGCCGCCTTCATCCTCTCCTTCTGCCTGGAACTCTTTTTCCGCCGCAGATGGGGATTGCTCTGACTTCGGGACTGGCGACGGATTCCATCTTTTCCCTACGCGATTTCTTCCTCCTTTTGTAACACAGAGACGGGGAGACACAGAGGCACAGAGGGGAGTGAGGTGGTTGCGGCATGCATGTCCGGCTGCCTCACGGGAGTCACGGACGTCCCGTCCGTGAAGCCCTGCAGGGGGCTTGTTGTTCTTTTCTGAAAGGACTTTCGGGCCTTGGCTTGGGGTTCTCGCGGACGAGCGCGGCTGGTTCGTGGGGTGAATGATGTGGACGTCTGTCACTCGATGTTTTGCGGTTGGCGGGGAGGTCCGCCACCCCTGCTGACTTCTGGAGTCGACGCTCCTGCGTTGCTCGATTCCAGCCGAGGTTTAACCCTTTCTCCCTTTTCCGCTAGAAAACCCTGTTTATCTGTTTATCTGTTTATCTGTAAAGCCCTTTCATCCCCTCCTGATCATCACGACATAGCCCTCGAGGTCGCTGAAGCCGCAGGAGGAGTAGAGATGGCGCGCGGCGGCGTTGGTGGTGTGAACTTCCAGTTTGGCCTGCCAGCCGTGGTCGCGGGCCACGGAAATGGCCTCCTCCAGCAAGGCGCGGCCGATGCCCCGGTTCTGAAACTCGGGCGCCACCGCCATGTGGTGGATGTAGAGCCTGCGAAAATCGTGGCTGAGCCAGGCGGTCCCGGCCAAAAAATCATCCATCCAGGCCAGAAGCATGGTGCCGCCGTGCTCGAGGTTGTGCTGCACGGCCTCGAAGCTGTCAGCCCGGGCGGGATTGCTGATCCCCGTCTCGTGCCAGATGGCGGTGATACGCTCGAACAGCTCGGGCTCAAGCTGGCGGCAGTGGCGGAGGGCAAGGCTCATAAGCCGGGCGGATCGCCCTCCACAGCCCTGAACAGCGCGGCGTTGCGGGTGAAGCGGAACACGGTGTCGAACAGCACCACAAAATAGCTGTCCGGATAGCGGTCGATCTTGAGCAGGTAGTTCCCGTCCTCCCAGGCGTGGAAGCTGATCTTCACCCGGGAATTGTCACTCAGCATCAGCTCTACTTCGCATTCCGGGGCGGGAACGGCAGAGGCCGGGGGCAGGGTGTCGCCGCTGAGCATGGTGTTTGAACCCAAGTGGGAAAGGGCGTTCAGCAGTTTCCCCATCACCAGGTTACCCGGCGGAACGTCGAAATCCTCCAGTTTGTCCTTAAAGTGCCAGATGTTGCCGTCGCGGGTGAGTTCATAGCTGTTTTGCGGGTGTTTCACCCTGATGCTGAGCAGCTGGTCGGAAAACAGGCTGAGGGCGTAGGGCGAGCGCCAGGATTCCAGCTTGGGTCCGTAGAACGAGTTCACCTTGCTTCTGATCTGGAAAACCTCGTTGTCGCCGGCAAAGCAAAAATAATCGAAGGGATTGCCCAGATCGCTGAACCAGACTTCGCGCAGCAGCTTGTTTCGGGCGTCGAACGCCTTTATCCGCAGCGCCTTGTCTTTGGTGAGGCGATATTGCTGAAGGGCCTCTTTGCCCGCGGCGAGTGGCTCGGTGGAATACTGCTTCAGGATCACGTCCCGCATGAACAGCTGGAAATGGCCTTCCTCTATGCCCCAGTTCACGGGCCGGGTGATGCGCCAGCTTCCGTTCTCACGCTTGAAGGCGATGCTGGTGTCCGGGCTGGCGATCTCGATGGCGGCCACGGCCGTGCTGTCGGCACTGAATATGGCCTTGCTGCTCTCCCGGTCGCGGCGGGTGAACAGCAGCGCGGCCACCACTGCGAGCAGCAGCAAAAAGACGGCCAGCAAATAGATCTTGCTCCTTTTCACTGCGTCCTCCGGCTCGAACGCCTGTAAGCCTGCGCGAAGCCCACCAAGGCCAGCAACAGCAGCGGGAGCAGGATGGCGGTGAGCTTGAAGCCCAGGGTGAGGCTGGAAACGGTCCTGGCCGGATCGGCCGGCCGCAGCTGGTGCCTGTCCATGTAAACATCCGCGCCCAGGCGGTTGTAGACTGTCCGGCGGGAACGCAGTTTCACCATTTCAGCTCGTCCCAGGAGGTGGTCGATGGCGTTTTGCACCATATAGGCGCCGGCGCTGAATTCCAGGTTGAACTCGCTGTCGCCAAAGAGAATGATGCGGCCTTTGGCGTTGGAGGGATGGAAGGTGCTGTCCGTGAGAGCTTGGGAGAAGAAGCTCTTGAGGGGTCCGCTGAACTCCGCGGCCACGGTGAGCGGTGGCATGCTCAGCCAGCCGGGTTCCTGGCTGCGGTTCATCGCCTCCTCGATGTTGAAAGTGGGCCCCATCAGCAGGTTCGACTTACCGGAGGTTTGCAGCACCGGCTTAAGCTTCAGCTTCGAGCCCGGCAGGGTGGCCAGTTCCGAGGCGATGTTCATCACGATGGGGTCGAACCCGAGGGCGTAAGGCACTTCAGGATTGGGCTTCAGCCGCGGGAAGAAGGGATAGGGCACCTGGGTTCCGAGGCCGCCGCCCTGGCCCAGCTCACATTCCTCATCCAGCACGATGTTCGGTTTGATCAGGATCCCGTAGTGCTCCAGCAGCGTGAAGATGTTGCTTTCCACCTCCGAGACGCCGGTGCCCTGATTGCCGTAGGTCACCAGGGCCCTGTCCTGCAGCATCACCACCTCTCCGCCCCGCATCAGGTACTGGTCCAGGTGGTAAAGTTGGAGGGTGGAAAGCGAATCCAGCACTCCCATGCAGAGCATCACCGGGGCTTGGGGCAGGCTGTCCAGCTGGGTGAATTCGAGGTTGTAGTTCTCCGTGAGTTCCAGGAAAAAGGTTGACACATTGTCCCGATAGTAAACATACTGATACTGCAAGGCTAGGGAATCCGCGAAGAAGGCCACCTTGGGCAGGGTTTCGGATTGGAGTTTGTTCACCTTTTGGAGCAGCTGGTATTCCAGCATGGTCTCCATGCCTGGGCGCAGATACAGCGAGGATGATTTGCCGCCGCCCTCAAAGCTCACCCCAAAGACGATCTCTTTGCTCACCATCTTGTCTTCTTCATAGATGGTGGCATTCAGGGGCGGGATGTTGTATTGCCGGGCCTCGTCGATCAGTTCGTCCGTGTTTTTGGCCCGCACGTACTCATATTTGAGCTTGCCGCGCGAATTGCGCTGAAATTCCTCCAGCATGTCCTTCAGGTCGCGGTTCAGGCTGCTCAGTTCCTGGGGCAGGTCCTCCGAGGCGAAAACTTTCACAACCACTTTGTCCTGAAGGGCGCGCAGGCTGGTTTTGGTGGCCCGGCTGAGAGTATGGCCGCGGGTGCGGCTGGCGTCCAGGCGCAGGTAGAGGAAGCTGGCCAGGATCAGCACCAGCACGGCGATGAGGATCTTGATGGCGTAGGTTCCGAAGATTTGGCTGCGGGTGTTCATTTAACGCTCCTGCATCAGATTGGCACCCTGGAGGCGGAATTGGGCCAGCAGGATGAAGATGAAGGTCACGGCGGCGAACCAGATGAGGTCTCGGGTGTCGATCACGCCTTTGATGAAGCTGTTCAGATGGTGGTCGAAGCCGAAGAATTCCAGGGCGGCGAACAGCCTGAGGGGGATCAGGTCGCCCAGGCGTCCCAGCAGGAACAGCGCCCCGGAGATGGCCAGGGCGATGATGAAGGCCAGCACTTGGTTGTCCGTGAGGCTGCTGGCGAAGATGCCGATGGCGATGAACGCCGCTCCGGCGCAGAGCAGGCCCAGATAGCCGGTGAAGATCGCGCCACCGTCCACGCCCACGCCAAAGATGGCGATCAGAGCTGGAAAGACGAGGCTGAAGGCCAGCACGGTGGCCAGCTGCCACCAGGCGGCCAGGAATTTTCCCCAGACAATGTGTCCCAGTTTGATGGGCAGGGTGGAGATCAGTTCCAGGGTCCCGCCGCTGCGTTCCTTGGCGATGCTGCCCATGGTGATGGCCGGGATGAAAAAGAGGAAGAAGGAGTGCATCCTGGCCAGCGTGTCGCGCATATCCGCCACGCCCAGTTTGAGCGCGGTGAGGGCGAACCAGCTGCCGGCGGCAAGCAGGAAGACGCCGAAGATGATGTAGGTGCCCAGGGAACGCAAGGCCAGCGAGTATTCCTTTTTGGCGATGGTGAGGGCGGGATTCATGGCTGCTCCTTGTCGTTGCCGTTCTCCGTCAGGTCCTGTTCGGGGCAGATCAGGTCACTGTCGATGGGATCGAGCTTCGCCACCAGCCTGCCCATCTCCTCCGGGGGAAGCTGGGGTTCCGCTGCGGTGGGGCTTTCCTCCTGGGAGGTGAGTTCGTGGAAGATCTTTTCCAGGCTCTGTTGTTCCTGGTAGATGCTCAGCAGTTGCCAACCCCGGGCGGTTACGTGGGCGGAGAGTTCCCTGCGGATGTCGGTTTCCGCCGGCGCCAGGAAATGCAGCAGGCAAATTGGTCCGTTCTGGGTCTGCGAATCCAGCTTCACCTCCGGGTTTTGCTCCAGCCAGGGGGTGAAATCTGGCTCCACCGCTTCCAGCTCCAGGATCACGCGCTGGAAACCGGAGATGTGGGCGCCCAGATTTTCCATCCTGTCGTCCACGATCACGCGGCCTTTGTTGATGATGATCACGCGCGAACACAGGGCCTGCACTTCCTGCATGATGTGGCTGGAGAGCAGCACGGTCTTGGCTTGCCCCAGGTCCCGGATCAATTCACGGATCTCCATGATCTGGTTCGGGTCCAGTCCGCCGGTGGGCTCGTCCAGGATCAGCACCTCGGGATCGTGGAGGATCGCCCCCGCCAGGCCGGTCCGCTGCCGGTAACCCTTGGAAAGCGTGGCGATGCGCTGGGTCCAGACCTCGTCCAGGGCGCAGGCTTCGCGCACGAATTCCAGCCGCTGGGAAAGGACCGGTTCCTTCATCCGGCGCAGGTCGCCGAGGTAGCGCAGAAACTCACCCACGGCCATTTCCGGGTAGAGCGGATTGTGTTCCGGCAGATAGCCGATGCGGGCGCTGGCGGCCAGGGGGTCGTCAAAAACGCTGCGGCCGTCGAGCTCGATTTTTCCGGATTGGGGCTGCAAATAGCCCACCATCATGCGCATCGTGGTGGTCTTGCCGGCGCCGTTGGGGCCCAGAAAGCCCACGATCTCACCACTTTCCACCGCGAAGCTCACCCTGTCCACGGCCTTGATCCGGCCGAAACTTCTGGATAGCTCTTTGATCTCTATCATCTGCTTACCTCATCATCATTTGCATGGAGTTTTGCTGCCCGGCGGGCTCCGTGAGCAGGATTTCGTCGCCTTCCTTCAGCCCGGAGATCAGCTCCACGTTCTGGAGGTCGTTCGCGCCCAGGGTTACCGGCGTGGGCAGGGGCTGCCTCTGCGCGGCGGGTTTTTGGGTTTTGGCGTTTTTGTCCTCCTTGGGCAGCAGGTAAACGATATCCTGGTTCTTGTCGTCGGTGAACACGGCCCGGATGGGGATCACCAAAACGTTCTGGCGCGATTCGCCGATGATCTTCACCGCCGCGGTCAAGCCGGGCCGCGCGGTTTCCCCGTTGGCGTTGATGCTGATCTCCACAGGGAAGACCTTGGCATTGTTTTCCTTGATGGCGGCGGGGGAGATCTTCACGATCGAGCCGGCAAAATCCTCGTAAGGCATCGCGTCCAGCTTGATCTTCGCCTCCTGCCCCAAGTGGAATTTGCCGATGTCCACCTCGTTGATGTTGCTCTTCACCACCATGTGAGAGAGGTCCGCGATCTTCATCACCACCGTCCCCTCGCCAAAGCTGGTGAGGCTGGACTGCACCATCTCGCCCTCGTTCACCGTGCGCTCGATCACCGTGCCGGAGGCCGGGGCGATCACGTGGACCACCTTGCCGGGCACGTCCATGTCCTGGATCGCCTCATACTGGCTCTGCGCCTGGCGATACTCGATCTCCGCCGTGCTCAGCTCGTCCCGTGCCGCGTCGTAGCTCTCCCGCGAAATGTAGCCCTTGTCCAGTAAAACCTGCTTGTCCGCCAGGCCGTCCCGCGCGTTCTTCAGGCGCAGTTCCGCCCGGCTGAGCTGGGCCTTCGTGCTGAACAGCGTGTTCGCCTGATTGTAGTCCGGCTCTATGTCCGCGATCACAGCCCCGCTCTTCACGTAATCGTTCTCATCCGCGTAGAGCTTCACGATCCGCCCAGAAACCTTGGATTTGATCGACACCACGGTTTTGGGCTGCAGTTCGCCCGTGATTTCCACCTGGGATACGATCTCGCCCCGGGCCACCTTGTGGCTGGGGGCCTTGCCCAGATCCGCGGCCTTGCTCATGGCCGCCTTGCCGCACTGACGCAGCCCCAGAAAGAGCAGCAGCAATGCCGCCACAACGATGATGACGATCTTCCATTTTTTGCGCATCGGTGTTTTTCCGTCAATAGATTTAAACATGTTCGAACATCTCATTTGGCGCCTGCCTTCGTGTCAATGAAAAAGCTTGCGGCCCTGGCCGGAAACCCCGGAATCAGAGCCGGTTATATCATTCCGGTTACGGTGATTCCCCTTGCTTAGGCCTTTCCGGTCAGCCTCCTGCCCGCCTCCCGCACACTTCCCGCTGTTCAGGCGGGAAGTGTGCGGGAGGCGAATGGGAAGTGAATGGGAGAGGGCTCAGAGCGAGGCCTGCCGGTTCCGCCAAGTTTTTCTTTATGGTCTGCAGCAAGGCCTCCGTATATAGTGGGTAACAAAAACCCCAAGTCGAAGTTGGTAGATGAACTTTGATAAATGGATGAGTTTATGGGCAGCATATTCCTCTGTTTTGAAATATAAACTCCCTTGCTGGGGCGAGTCTAAGAAACGGCCGTTTGCTTGACATCTATATTCAGCAACATGCATGCTTATGCAGAGCTATTTGGTAAAAGATTGTGTCGGGACTTCGAGCACAACCGACCAGCCTCAATAAATCATTCAACGCAATGCAATATGACAATAAACAGACACGTGTAGTGCCCATGATGATTTTAACTCAATGAAAATAGGCATGTACATATTGGAAATGGTAAAGTTGGGTTAACGGCAGCCGAAGTCCCGCTTGCGCTGTACCAGCTCGGGCTAACAGCCTCAGTGAAGTATGGGTCAAAATCCTCCTGCCACCACTCTACTCAGTGAGCAGGTATCTGGCTATCACACCTCCCTCCCGCTGCGGGAACAGGGAGTGAGCGAGAGATATGCGTAGGGACGGCGGGCCAGCTACCAGCATTGAAAGTGGAACTTGGCATTGCCAATCCTCAAACTGACTGCGGGATGGCTAGGCAGATTTCCGCCAGGCGCGGTGCTTCTTATTTATACAACGGTAAGTCGCGATAACGGTTTTTGATCTCTCTTTGCGAGTATGAAGAGCCCGTGGTGCCGATGTAGAAAGTGGCCGAGCTGACCTTTTCCAAGGGCATACTCCCGGAAACGTTATAAACCGCAGCCAAAATCCCCCTGCGGATGTCGATGACATAGACATTAGCGATCTGTTGGATGGCTGGTCCCCCGGCTGGAGTGTAGTACCCTACCTTTTTATCTGTGTGTGTGATGTAGACCATCGAAGGGATATTGTGAGTGTAGTCGGCAATCTCGGCTAAGGTCAGGCCGTCAAAGATTGCGACGCACTGCTCAAAATCCGGCCCGATCTGGTGGAATTCCTCTTCCAGCCGGTAATCGACTTTGTAGCGCCGGCCTTGATCCACGGTTTTCTTGGCCAGCTCCAGGAGCCGCTTGTGGGTTTCCACAAAGATGGGGTGTTTATCTTCCAGAAGGTATTTGGCCACAGCCAGTTCGTAGTACCGCGTTTGCGTAGCCGGCGGCTGGAAAACAGAGATTTCATTGCTACGGTCATAGGCTAGGCAATGCTCCCACAGGAGTTGATCGACCTCGGTAACATAGCGCTGCGTAAGAGCTTCACGAAAGGGCCCACCTATGAGCACGCCGGCTCCGGCGGAGATAAGGCAGGAGAGCAGCCAGAGCAGCAGAAAGCCCTTGGTGGAATCCAAGTATTCTTTAAATTTGCGTCTGTGACTCAGGTAGGCGATCAGGCTAGCGACGAGGGCGATGATTGACCCTGCAATTAGAGAGGGTATCATGAACACGGATTTAAAGCCCTCCAACTCCTCGATCGAATGCTGCAGTTCGGGGAGCATTAACGAACTGACCAGAAACGCGCAGAAGCCGGCCATAAAGGATAAGCAGAAGATCATTAAACTGACCAAGAGACCCAGCGGGGTAGAATCGCATTTCGGGCACTTATCCGTATTCGGCGGCAGAGGGGAATGACATCTAGGACAGCTACGGGACGCTTGGTCCATATTTCTTTCTCATTCCAGGGTGTGTTCTGAT
Organism: Candidatus Cloacimonadota bacterium; assembly: GCA_020532085.1. Lineage (NCBI taxonomy): Bacteria > Pseudomonadati > Candidatus Cloacimonadota > Candidatus Cloacimonadota bacterium. Next base: position 22,471 of record JAJBAV010000025.1, read on the forward strand.
ACTTGAAGTTAAGCGCTTTGCCTGGCAAGTTGAGTCCCAAATGTTGGCGTAAAATCCAACTCTTTGATTCACCGATTGTATGAGGGCATTTGCCATCCCTCGTTACCCACTATCTATTTAAGGCCAAGCGACCAAATCGCATTTTTTTCAGCTATCTTTTCCAAGTCAAGTTTTTTTCCTCCATACTGATGTCAGAACCCTTGTTGATATGGTTAAAGCTTTTACTGATCAACACCAGACCAGAGACACACCCTGTCTACATAACGAAGGTTTTTTGGACACATGCGGAGGGATATGTCCAGCTATGCTCTGTTTACTCGGCAGGGGGGATTTGGCAAACCCAAAACAAAGCTTTACAGGAAACGGGGTTGGCGGAAATAGGCTCCGGAATATGGGGGCAAGCTGTGGCAGAGGTTGAAGATCGAGACCAGAAAGGAGCCGGGGATTTGCCTGTGAGCGAGAGGACCAGCAAAGAGCGCAAGGCGCAGCAGAAAAGTTTCACTGTGGCCCGGGCTTACCGGATCTCGGTGATCGAGGGCATTTTTGCGCAAATTTACGGCAATCTGGCCAACATCGGCAGCAACTTCATCACCAAGTTCATGGTGCTGTTGGGCGCCACACCTCTGCAATTCAGCATCCTGAGCGCTCTGGGGCAGGTGGCGGCGGTGTTCCAGCCACTGGGCGTGGCGCTGATGCAGCGCTTGAAGCGGCGCAAGCGGGTCTGCGTGGCGGTTACGGCCGCGGGACGGTTCCTGAGTTTCTTCATCGGGGCGGCGCTGCTCTTTTCCTCGCCGCAAGCCGGGATCATTTTCGTGCTGGCCCTGCTGTTCGTGAGCGCCGGATTGCAGGCCGTGGGGAGCAACATCTGGATCGCCTGGGTTAGCGACCTCATCCCGATCGGCATCCGGGGCCGCTTTTTCGCGCGGCGCAACCAGATCCTGGTGTTTTCAGGACTGGTGGCGGGTTACATCCTGAGCTATGGCACGGACCTGTTTGAAAAGGGCGGCGGGGCATTGCGGGGCTGCTTTGGCCGCTGGCTCGATCCGGACGTGTTTTTCAACCCGCGCAACCAGGCTTGGTGGCTGGCCGGGATCTTCGTGCTGGCCGGCATCCTGGGCTTTATCGGACTGGCTATCCTGGCGCGGCAGCCGGACCGGAAGCGTTCGCTGCAGGAGCGGATGAGCCTGAAACGCAAATTCAGCGAGCCGCTGCGGGACCGCAATTTCCGCCTGCTGCTGGTGTTTGGGGTCTGGTGGATGCTGGCGATCGGCGTGGGCAGCGCCTTCTGGGGGCCCTTCATGCTGAAAAAGCTGAACATGAGCCTCTTTCAGATGCAACTCTATGGCAGCCTGCACATGGCTTCCTCGCTGCTCTCATACTCCTTTTGGGGACGCTTCATCGACCGCTGGGGCAACAAGCGCGCGATGTTCATCTGCGTGCTGCTGGGCGGGCTGAACCCCATGTTCTGGCTGTTCATGACACCGGCCAATTACAGCATCCTGTGGTTCGAGGGCCTGCTATCCGGTTTCATGTGGGCCGGGAACGGCGTGGTGACCACCAATTTCGTGCTGGCCATCGCCGGCAAAGGCCGCGAACAGACTTACAGCGCGCTCTACGGGGCCGTGGGCGGCGTGGCGATGATGGCTTCCACTTTGCTCACGGGGGCTTTTTTCCCCCAGGCGCTGCGGCTGGGGGCGCGGCTGCTGGAGCCGGAGCAGGTGATCTTCGGCATCGGCGGCGTCCTGCGCTGGCTGAGCCTGGTCCCGCTACTGGCGGTGAGGGAAAAACGCGGCCTGGGCCGGGGGCGGATAGGGGCCTGATCAGCATGAGCGCGATTCAGGCCATATCTGACTGCGCGCCTTTGGTTTGGCGATTTTGATTGACAAAATATCGGCGCTGGCGGAAGTTGCCCAAATTGCATAATTTTGCTTAAGCCTGTCTTTGTCCGAGACCGCCCCAGGTAGTCCGGAGGCCGGCCGAAGCGTGAATAAGACACATCCACAAAGGAGTACCGATGGCAGTCCCCAAACGAAAAACCTCGAAGACACGCAGAGATAAACGCAGAACGCACGACGCGCTCACGCCCCCGGCTGTGAGCACCTGCTCCAAATGCGGAGAGCCCGCCCGGCCGCACCACGTGTGCGACAATTGCGGAACCTACTCCGGCAGGCAGATCAAGGCCGCGGCCGAGAAGGAGTGATGTGCGCGTAGCCCTGGACGCTTTTGGAAGCGACAAAGCGCCGTTTCCGGAGATAGAGGGCGCCATCCAGGCCATCAAGGAAGACATCTGCGACGAGATCATCCTGGTCGGCGATGAAGCTGTGCTCAGGCGCGAGCTGGAGAAGTATTTCTTCGCCAGGGACAGGATCAGCATCGAGCCCGCCAGCGAACGCATCACCATGCAAGACCACGCCGCGGAGGCCGTGCGCGCCAAAAAAGATTCCTCAATGGTCCGCACCGTGCAGCTGCACAGATCTGGAGCGGCGGACGCGGCAGTGAGCGCCGGCAATTCCGGAGCCTTCATGACCGCCTCACTCTTCGCCTACGGCCGCATCAGAGGTGTTTCCCGCCCGGCGATCGCGGTCACCCTGCCCACCATGAAACATCCCGAGATCCTGCTGGATATGGGCGCCAACGTTGATTGCGACGCCGAGAACCTGCTGCAGTTCGCCCAGCTGGGCAAGATCTATTTCAGCTACATCTACAATGTGGCCGAGCCTCGCATCGCCCTGCTGAACATCGGCGAGGAAAGCGCCAAGGGCAATTCGATGTCGCGTGAGGCCTGGGGATTGCTATCCCAGGCGTCGGACCTCAATTTCGTTGGCAACATCGAAGGCAAGGACGTGCTGAAGGGCAACTGCGACGTGATCGTCTGCGACGGTTTTGTGGGCAACGTGGTGCTGAAGACGATCGAAGGCGCCGTGATGTCCGTTTTTCAGCTCTTGAAAGAGCAGCTTAACAAGGACTGGATCGCCAAATTCGGGGCCATCCTCTCCTATCCGGTTTACAGCTATCTGAAGCGCAAGCTCGACCATACTGAGATCGGCGGGGCGCTACTGGTGGGGCTGAACGGCTGCAGCATCGTTTGCCACGGCAGCAGCAACGCCAACGCCATCAAAAACGGGATCCGTTTCGCCGCGCGCACCGCGCATTCGGGATTTGTGGGCCACACCAAGGAATATTTCGAGAGGATCAGCTGATGCCTTTGCACAATGCCAAATTCGCCGCCTTCGGCAGCCACGCCCCGGCAAAAATAGTAAACAACTTTGATCTGGAAAAGATCGTGGAGACCTCGGATGAATGGATCCGCACCCGCACCGGGATGTTCGAACGCCATTACTGCAGTCCTGAGGAAGCCGCCAGCGACATCGCCATCATCGCCGCCACCAACGCCATCGAAGCCTCCCGGGTGAAATATCGGGAGATCGATCTGATCATTGCCGGCACCGTTACAGGCGACCATCCCTTTCCCTCCACAGCCTGCGTGGTGCAGAAAAAGCTGGGGCTGAAAAACATCCCGGCCTTCGACATCTCCGCCGGCTGCACCGGCTTCGTTTACGCCCTCGACATGGCCAAAACCTACGTTCAGAACGGCAGCGCTCAGAACGTGCTGGTGATCGGCGTGGACGTGCTGACCAAGATCACCAACTGGACCGACCGCAACACCTGCGTGCTCTTTGGTGATGGTGCCGGCGCCGCGATCGTTTCCCGGGCCAGAAAGAACGACATATCCCAGATCATTGATTCCTTGATCTTTGCCGACGGCAGCCAGGGCGAGCTTCTGTATCAGGCCGCCGGAGGCTCCAGAATGCCGGCCAGCCATGAGACCGTGGACCAAAACCTCCACACCGTTTACATGGAGGGCAACCGCATCTACAAAAACGCCATCCGCTCAATGTTCGCCTCCACCGATGAACTGCTCAAGCGCAACAAGCTGGAAGCCGTGGACGTCGACTGGGTGATCCCCCACCAGGCCAACCTGCGCATCATCGAGGGCCTGGCCGACAAACTCCACGTGCCGATGAGCAAGGTGATCGTGAACATTGAAAAATACGGCAACACCTCCTCGGCCACCATCCCCCTGGCCATGGACGAAGCCATCCGTGCCAAAAAGATCCGCCGCGGCGACATCATTTTGCTCACTTCCTTCGGCGCCGGACTCACCTGGGGCAGCCTGCTGGCCAGGTATTGAGGTTCACGCATGAAAACAGCTTTCGTTTTTCCCGGACAGGGAGCCCAGTATGTGGGCATGGCCCAGGATTTCTGCGCCAGCGAGCCTGAGTTTGCCGCCGTGCTCTCGGCCTTTGAACGCCGCCACGACACCGACCTGGGACGGATCATGTTCGAAGGGCCGGAAGAGCTTTTAAAGGAAACCCGCCACACCCAGCCGGCCATCCTCTTCCACAGCATCTGCGCTCTGAAGGTTTTTGAGCGCCACACGAACCTCCGGCCGGATTTCGTGGCCGGTCACTCCCTGGGCGAGTTCAGCGCCCTGGTGGCCAACGGCACGCTGGACTGGCAGGACGCCTTGCACCTGGTGCGCAAACGCGGGGAATTCATGATCGAGGCCAACGCCGGCACACCCTTTGCCATGGCCGCCGTGATCGGCCTGGAAGCCCAGGCCGTGATCGAGGCCTGCGCCGAAGCCGAAGCGGAAGGCTTGGTGCGCGCCGTGAATTTCAACACCCCCACCCAGACCGTGATCTCCGGCACCGAAACCGGAGTTGCCAAAGCCCGGGAACTCCTCACCGCCAAAGGCGCCAAGAGAGTTTTACCGCTCAGCGTGGGCGGTCCCTTCCACACTTCGCTGATCGAACGGGCCAGCCTCTGGCTCGCGGAGGAAATGCAGCAGGTGGAGTTTCAAAACGCGGCCACGCCTGTGATCTCGAACGTGGACGCCGCCCCGGCCAGCCAGGGCCAGGCCAGCCGTGACAAGCTGGTGCGCCAGGTGGTTTCGCCGGTGCTCTGGGTGGACAGCGTGAAGACCATGCTGGCCGCCGGAGTGACCCGTTTCATCGAGTTCGGGCCGCAAAAAGTGCTAAGCGGCATGATCAAGAACATTGACAAAGAAGCGGTGGTTTTAAACTTTGGCCGGGTTGAGGAACTGGACGGGTTGCTCAGCGTCCTTTAACAACTATATTAAGAAGAAGATATGGATACTGCAAAATACAACCTTCAGAACAAGACGGTGGTGATCACTGGCGCCGCCCGCGGGATCGGCTTCGCGATCGCGGAGGCCTTTGCCGCCCAGGGCAGCCACGTGGTGATCATCGACCTGGCCCGAGAAAGCGTGGACAAAGCCGTGCAAAGCCTCGCTGAGAAAGGATGGTCCGCCTCCGGCGAGGTGGGCGACGTCACCCAGGGCGAGGCCATGGAAGCCATTTTTGCCTCCATCGCCGCCGCCCGCGGCGGGATCGACTGTCTGGTGAACAACGCCGGCGTCACCCGCGACAACCTGCTGCTGCGCATGAAGCAGGAAGAGTGGGACCTGGTGCTGAAGATCAACCTCACCGGCAGTTTCGTGTGCACCCAGAAAGTATTCAAACACATGATGAAAGCGCGCGCCGGCTCCATCATCAACATCGCCAGCGTGATCGGCATCATGGGCAACGCCGGCCAGGCCAACTACGCGGCCTCCAAAGGCGGCATCATCGCCTTCACCAAAAGCTGTGCCAAAGAATTTGCCTCCCGGGGGGTGCGTGTGAACGCCATCGCCCCTGGATTCATAGAAACCGAAATGACCGCCACCCTCCCCGCTGAGGTCGTGGCGTCCTATGCCAAAGCCATTCCACTGCAGAAAATGGGCACCCCGGCCGATGTGGCCAGACTTTGCCTCTTCCTCGCCGCGGATGACAGCGGCTACCTCACCGGCCAGACCATTGCCGTGGATGGCGGTCTGACCATGCACTAACGCGTTGAACGGGAAACCATTCAATATAGAGAACACAGCTCTTCAATAATCATAGGAGGAAAAATGGATATTGAAGCCAAAGTCAAACAGATCGTGATGGACAAACTCGGCGTGGAGGAAACGCAAGTAGTTCCCGCCGCCAACTTCATCGAAGACCTGCGTGCCGATTCCCTGGACACAGTGGAACTGGTCATGGCATTTGAGGAAGAATTCTCGATCAACATCCCTGATGAAGATCAGGACAAGCTCCGCACAGTCGGACAAGCCATCGATTACCTGAAGGAAAAGCTGGCTTAATTCCCCCAAACCGCGAATCAATCCTGATAGCTTATGTTATCAGGATTGATTCCACCTTTTTCCCAAACATAAATCTTTGCCGGCCAAAACCCGGACCCCGCTGGCAGGCAAATTCAAGATGAGGATCCAGATATGAAAAGAAGAGTGGTAATCACGGGCATGGGTGCCCTCACCCCGGTGGGGCACAACGTGGCAGAAACCTGGGACAGCCTGGTGAAGGGTGTTTCCGGAGTGGATACGATCACCAGTTTTGACACCTCCGCCCTCTCCGCCAAGATCGCCGCCCAGATCAAGAATTTTCATCCCGAAGAGCATTTTGACCCCAAGGAAGCCCGCAAGATGGACTCCTACACCCACTTCGCCCTGGTGGCGGCCCGGGAGGCGGTGAAAGACGCCGGCATAGATCCCCAAACCCAGGACGGACGCCGCGTGGGCGTGATCACTGGAGTGGGCATAGGCGGCATCTACACCTTTGACGAAGAAACGATCAAAAACTACGTGCATGGACCCCGCCGCATCAGCCCCTTTTTCATTCCCAAAATGATCTCCAACATCGCGGCCGCCCACATCGCCATCGAGCACGGCTTCAAAGGCCCCAATTTCAGCATCACCAGCGCCTGCGCCAGCGCCAATCATGCCATCGGCACAGCTTTCCGCGCCATCCAGTATGGCGATGCCGACATCATCATCAGCGGCGGAGCCGAGGCCGGCGTTACTTTTTTGGGCATGGGCGGTTTTTGCGCGTTGCGGGCGCTTTCCACCCGCAACGATGATCCCAAAGGCGCTTCCCGGCCTTTCGATGCCGGGCGCGACGGCTTTGTGATGAGCGAAGGCGCCGCCTTCCTCGTGCTGGAGGAACTGGAACACGCCAAAGCCCGCGGCGCCAGGATCTATGCTGAACTGGCAGGCTATGCCGCCACCGACGACGCCTATCACATCACCGCGCCCCTGGAAGACGGTTCCGGCAGCGCGGATGCCATGCTGGGCGCCATTGCCGACGCCGGGCTGCAGCCTGCCGACATCCAGTACGTGAACGCTCACGGCACCTCCACCCAGCTCAACGACAAGGGCGAAACCGTTGCCCTGAAAAGCTGTTTCGCGGAACACGCCTACAAGCTTAAAGTGAATTCCACCAAATCCATGGTGGGCCACATGCTGGGCGCCGCCGCCGGGATCGAGGCCATCGTCTGCGTGAAGACCATCGAGACCGGGATCCTGCATCCCACCATCAACCTCACCAATCCGGACCCGGATTGCGATCTGGATTACGTGCCCAACACCACCCAAAAACTTGAGGTCACGAACGCCCTTTCCAATTCCCTGGGCTTTGGGGGACACAACTCCTCCATCGTGATCCGCAGATACATTTGAACCCTGCAGTCCCGGGAGGGCAGGCTGTGAGGGATGCTGTTTGAATGAACTGAGGCAAGATTGAACAAGATCATACACAAGATCGTTGAATACTTCAACGGCAAGAAGATAGCGGAGCACTATCCCAAGTGGGAAAAGAGCCTGGCTCAGCTGCAAAAGAAGATCGAATACAACTTTCACGACACCACTTTGCTGCGGGCCGCCCTCACCCACAAATCCTATCTGCGCCGCAATTTTGGCGACCACAAGACTCCCTCGCCCTTCGAAAGGATGGAGTTTTTGGGCGATTCCATCCTCGGCTTCATCGTTTCCAAAGAGCTCTTCATCCGCCATCCCGACGAGCAGGAGGGAAAACTCAGCAAACTCAAGTCCAAGATAGTCTCCGAAACCTACCTCACCCTAAAGGCCAACGCCCTGGACCTGGGCAAATACCTGCTGCTCAGCCCTGAGGAACAGCAGTCCGGCGGCGCTAAAAAACCCTCCATCCTCAGCGACACCGTGGAAGCCCTCATCTGCGCGATCTATCTGGACAGCGGCATCGCCTCCGCCACCCGCTTCATCAAAAACCAGATCCTCACTGACTATGAGACCACGGTGAACCGCAACGAACTGGTGAACTATAAAAGCATCCTCCAGGAACACCTGCAATCACGCAGTGAAGAGCCGCCGCGCTACGTGACCATCGCCGAGGAAGGCCCGGAACACAACAAGACCTTCATCGTGGAAGCCCGCCAGGGCAACGAACTGCTGGGCCGCGGCAAAGGCAACACCAAAAAAACCGCCCAGCAGGAAGCCGCCCGCGCCGCCTGCCAGAAACTGGGTATCTGACCCAGCTTACCCGCTCTGCTGGCAAGGTGCGATGCTGGAGCATTGAGCGCGGCAGAATGAGCTGGATTCCGGATCTTGGGACCGGGGCAAAGAAATTGGTTGACAGCTACCCCCCCCCGGAAAAATGGTTTTCATGATATTATTGAACAGCGAAAAGACATCTGGATGTGAGGAACGAATGAAGAAAACCGCTTTGATCACCATCTTGTTTCTTCTTACGGGCTCTGTTTGGTGCCTGTCACTGCCCGATTCGTCGGAACCCGTGCTCACCGACGCCAATCTGCTTACAGGATTTGTGAGGGTGGACCCCGACGACAAAAAGCCGGAGACGCTGCCCACCCAGGCCTGGCTCTGGCAGGACGGGAGCGATTTGGTGGTGCGCTTCGCGGCCCAGATCGATTCCAGTTTCACCCAGGGTTCCATCTCCGTGAAGGATGAAGGCACAAGTGCCGATTACCTGCGGGTGCAGCTCATCACCATTCCGGATGCTTACTACGCCTATTACTACGTCGCCTTTCCCAGGGGCAATTTGCTGGACGGGGTGCGGGACGAAAACATGAACGTGGACTATGCCTGGAACAGCCACTACAGCTATGAAAGCGGCTTCACTGCCGACATCTGGACCGTGACCATGCGCATTCCCCTGAACGAATTGCGCTTCAAACAAGAGCAGCCCTACCGCTGGAAGATCATCCTCGGGCGTTACCATTATCAGAGCGACGAGTTCCACTCCCTGCCCTATGCCGTCACCAACATGGACAAGGAATACTTCCTGAAAGCGCAGGACATTGAATTGAGCACTCCGGTGCGGCATAAGCTGGATATCACCTTCAAGCCATATTTTGTGAAAAGCTACGACCTCATCGCCCAGACCTCCAGCTGGGACCCGGAGCACGTGGGGCTGGACGTCGCCTTCAACCCGGGCCAGCGCACCAGGATCAAACTCTCGCTGAACCCCGATTTTTCGGACGTTCCCATGGACAGGGCCCAAGACGATTACAACAGCAAAAACCCTCCCTATTATGATGAGAACCGTTTCTTTTTCACCGAGGACATCGACGCCTTCGGGCTGGACTACGATGTGCTCAATACCCGCAACATCGTGCAGCCGCGCCTGGCCTTCAAAGCCACCGGCAACACCAAAGCCCTGAACTGGGGCGCGCTGGGGGCCTTTGACAAGGAGATCCGCGACGGTGTGGACCTGATCAATCCCGGCGATTATTTCCAGGCCCTGGCCATAAATCCCAACTGGCGCAGGTTTCAGATGTACAACGGTGTCGTCAGCCGGGTGAACAAAGGTTATTACAATCACGTCTACAGCGGGTCCCTGAAATGGGAATATCTGCCCCATTTCTATGTGACCTCGGTTTTGGGACTGTCGATCCGGAACAGCGAAGCTGAAGAATTGGCGGAGCCTCAGCAGGGCTACAAGATCGGTTTCGGGTTGCGGGCCGATCCGGGGGATTTCGATCTTTCGATGGGATACATGCGCAGGTCCAGGGATCTGACCCATGACGCCGGCTATCTGTATGAAAAGGACCATGAATATGTGGGCGGAAACATCAGCTGGAGCAAAGGTTACGCGGAAAATAAGATCCGCTACGCCTCCTTCAGTGCCTGGGCTTACGGCTATCACAGCGATTTGAGTCTGGATCCCTACTACGCCTATGAATCAGGGTTTACCTCCAACCTCAACCTGGCTTCCCGCTTCAATTTCCTGGCCAACGGAACTTTAGCCCGGGTCCCGGACCTCACGAACGGCCTGCACGACGTTTACAACGGCATTCTGGGCTGCACCTGGGCCAGGCTGAGCAAGTTCAGGATCTATGCGGGCTATATGTATGGAAACAACCTGGTGTACTTGCTCAGCGACACCTATCCCCAGCACCGGGTGAACATCAATGCCTGGGCCAACCCCCTGAAAAACCTGACCCTGAGCCTGGCGGGAAGCTGGAACCTGTACGGTTACGACAAACAGACCGATCTGGAAACAGGGGTGGTGCTGCTGGACGATGAGTATTACATCGCCAATGCAACCCTGGAATACACGCCCAGCCAGGTGTTCAAGCTCACCCTGGGCAGCGGGCTCAGCACCTATGAACAGGCCGGCAAGAGCGCGTCTCTGAACTACTACGGCAATCTGCGCTACGAATTCCGGCCGGAGTGGTTCGCCTTTGTGGGCATCAAATCCGCCCAAACGCAGACACAAGCTTCCACCTGGGGCGATCCGCTGGGGGAATTCCGCCAGGACCTTAACACCGCCTACGCCAAGCTGAGCGTGGCTTTCTGAGGGCTCGGCCTATTCGCCCGGAGCGGTTGGCTGCCGTTTGCGCAGCCAGACCAACAGTGCCACCGTGTCTGAGTAGTTGACTCCAGGAATGCGGGTGGCCTGGCCCAGGCTGCGGGGCTTCACCCGCTGCAGCTTTTCGCGGGCCTCCCAGGCGATGGTTTCAATGGCATGGTAGTCGATGTCCTCGGCCAAAGCCAGGTCCTCCGAGTCCTGAAAACGCCGCATCTCCTCCTCCGCCCGCTTCAGATAGCCCTCGTATTTGATCTCCAGCTCGCAGCGGCGCAGGATCTCCGGCGTTACCTCCGGCGACGGCTGAAATCCGTATGCCGCCAGCTTTTGCCAGGACAGGTCCGGCCGCTTGAGCAGGGCGGCGAATTTCTGGGGCTCGCGCAGATCCGGATGGGTTGAGGATTTCTCCCCCCTCAAACGCTCCAACTCCCGCTCCTTGAGCTCCAGCGTCCTCTGAAAGCGCTGCCAGCGCCGGTTGGAAACCAGGCCCAGTTTGTAGCCCAGCGGCATCAGGCGCTCGTCGCAGTTGTCCTGGCGCAGCAGCAGCCGGTATTCCGCCCGGGAGGTGAACATCCGGTAGGGCTCGTTGGTGCCGCAGGTCACCAGGTCGTCGATCAGCACGCCGATGTAGGCTTCGCCTCGGCTGAGCGCGAGCGGCGGCTCGCCTTCCAAGGCCAGGCTGGCGTTGATGCCAGCCATGATGCCCTGCGCGGCGGCCTCCTCATATCCCGAGGTGCCGTTGATCTGTCCGGCCAGCCAGAGTCCTTTCACGCGCCTGCTTTCCAGGCTGGGGATGAGTTCGGAGGGGTCGATATAGTCGTATTCGATGGCATAGGCGTAGCGCATGATCCGGGCCTGTTCCAGTCCCGGGATGCTGTGCACGATCCGCTCCTGCACCTCCGGCGGCAGCGAGGTGGAAATGCCGTTCACATATCCCTCAAAGGTGTGCAGGCCCTCGGGTTCTATGAAGATCTGGTGGCTTTCGCGCTGGGGAAATTTGACGATCTTGTCCTCGATGGAGGGGCAGTAGCGGGGCCCGATGCCCTGGATGATCCCTCCGTAAAGCGAGGATCGCTGCAGGTTTTCCTGGATGATCCGCTGCGTCTCGGAGGTGGTGCGGGTCAGGTAGCAGCTCACCTGATTGGCCAGGGCCACGTCGCGATACCAGGAAAAGCCCTCAGGTTCGGGATCCCCGGGTTGTTCCTCCAGGCTGGCATAGTCCAGGCTGCGCATGTCCACCCGGGGTGGTGTGCCGGTCTTGAAACGCGCCAGTTTGAAACCCAGCTCGTGCAAAGATTCGGAAAGCGCTTGGGCAGAAGGTTCGCCGCTGCGTCCGCCGGGCACGGCCACTTTGCCCACGTGGATGAGTCCGCGCAAAAAGGTGCCGGTGGCCAGGATGATCTGCGGAGCGTGATATTCGGTGCCGATGAGGGTCCTGATCCCCCGCGCCTGGCCATTCTCCACCAGGATCTCCGCCACGTCCGCCTCCACCAGCAGCAGGCCGTCCTGCGCCTCCGCGTGCTGGCGCATCAGCTGGGAATAGAGCTGGCGGTCGTTCTGGCAGCGCGGCGCCCAAACCGCGGGCCCTTTGCTGCGGTTGAGCATGCGGAAATGGATACCGGAAAGGTCGGCGACATATCCCATTTCGCCGCCCAAAGCGTCTATCTCCCTGGCCAGATGGCCTTTGGCGGGGCCGCCGAGGGAGGGGTTGCAGCTCATGCGGGCCAGGGATTCCAGTTTGAGCACGAAGAGAGCTGTGTTCGCGCCGCGCCGCGCGGCGGCCAGGGCTGCCTCGACCCCGGCGTGGCCTCCGCCGACCACGATCACATCGAAGCGGGAGGGCATGGGCTTAGCTCAGGTGCTGGCTGAACCAGGCGTAGAGAGGCTCCAGCCCGGTGTTCTTCAGGGCCGAGACCGGGATCAGCGGAATATCTTTCAGGCCAAGCTCTTTAGACAATTGTTGCAGGGTTTTGGCCACTTTGGTCTTGGGCAGTTTGTCCGCCTTGGTGGCCACCACGCAGTGGTCGATCTTGCGCAGGCGCAGCAGTTCCAGCATCTGCATGTCCTTGGGGTCGGCCGCGTGGCGGATGTCCACCAGCACGATGATCCCGCGCAGTTGCTGGCGCTCGTCGAGATAGTGGCTGATCATCTTGCGCCATTTCTCTTGCTCCGCCTGGCTTACTTCCGCGAAGCCGTAGCCGGGCAGGTCGGTGAGCTGCAGGCGCCCTTCGCTGGCGGCGGCATCGTCTTTCCAGCGGATGAGGAAAAAGTTCAGCAGCCGCGTTTTGCCGGGATGGTTGCTGGTTTTGGCCAGCTTGCGCCGCTCCGTGAGCAGGTTGATCAGGGTGGATTTGCCCACGTTGCTGCGTCCCGCGATGGCAAATTCCGGATAGGCGCTGGCGGGATAATCCTTGGGCTCCACCGCGCTCTTGACGAAGAAGGATTCCACAAATCTAAGCATGGGAGTAGGTCACGCTTGAACGTTCGGATTCACAAACCTCCACCTCAGCCACCCGAACCGGCTCTGCGGCCAGGGACTCCATCATCCTCTCATAGATGAAACGGGCAAGGTTTTCCGAGGTGGGGTTTTGCTCGGTGAAGGCTGTCAGTTCATTCAGATAGGCATGGTCCAGTTCGTCGGTGATCTCCCCCAGCAGGGCTTTGATGCGGCCAATATCCATGGCCATGCCGATCTTGTCGAGCTGGTCTGCTTCCAAGGCCACCCGCACGGTCCAGTTGTGTCCGTGCAGATTGCTGCACGCGCCTTCGTAGCCACAGAGGCGGTGGGCGGCGCTGAAGGAATCGGTTACGCTAAGTTTATACATATCAGTCTCTTAAAAGTATTTTTTGCGAATGAAGACAAAAACCAGCAGCAGCGAGGCCAGCACGGAGATCCCGATCACCACCGCGAAAGCGTGGGGATGCTGGGCCAGGGGCAGTTTCAGGTTCATGCCGTAGATGCTGGCGATAAGGGTGGGCACGGAGAGCACGATCGTCACGGAGGTGAGGAACTTCATCACCACGTTCAGGTTGTTGGAGATGATCGAGGCGAAGGCGTCCATCATCCCGCTCAGGATGCTGCTGTGGATGTTCGCCATTTCGATGGCCTGCGTATTGTCGATGATCACGTCCTCCACCAGGTCCTCGGATTCGGGGTCCTGATTCAGCCAGCGCGAACGCTGCAGCCGCTCCAGGATGATCTCGTTGGACCTCAGCGAAGTGGAAAAATAGACCAGGCTCTTTTCCAGCCGCAGCAGCCGGAACAGCTCCTGGTTGCGCAGGCTCTGGCTGAGTTCGTTCTCGATCTTGTTCGTGCGGCGGTTGATCTCTTTGAGAAAGCGCAGAAAGTACAGCGAAGTGCGCAGCGCGATCTGCAGCAGGAAGCTCTGCTGGGTGATCCGGAAGGGCTTGTGTTTGCAGTCCAAAAAGACGTTGAGCACTTCGTTGTCGAAAAAGGACACCGTGATCAGCTTGTCCTGCACCGCGATCACTCCCAAAGGCGCCGTGGTGAAGGACAAACTGGCCGAGCGGTGCTTGTAATAGAGCGGCACGCGCATGATCACCAGCACGGCGTTTTCCTCATATTCCATGCGGCTGTTCTCGTCCGCGTCCTGGAGGTCTGTGATGAAATCTTCCGGCAGCCCGAACTCGTCGATCAGGGCCTTGATCTCATCCGCCGTGGGGCTTTCCAGATGTATCCAAAAAGCCTCGCTGTGCGCCAAAGCCGGCTCAAAACGCTGCTCTCTGACCTTGAAATACTGGATCATGGCAACCTCCTTTTGCTTGAATTTTAACTGAAACCACAATTTTCAAACGCGGGTTTATGGCAACAGAAATCTGATCCGCCTGGCACCATACGCAGCTCACCCAAAAACGCAATTACGTAATCAAGCCCTTGCGGAAACGGCCATCCCGTTCTGCCCCGTGGCGCGGCCTGCCAAAGCCGCGAATCCATGGCTGTGTGCAAGCCATGCCAAATCCGCTGGCTCATGATCATGCGCCACACCCAAGCCCTGGCTGGCAGGAAAGACGGATTCCTGTCCCTCGTCTTGGTCCGGATCCTCTTTCCCTGTTTCCGTGCTTATCAGTTGCCTTCTTCAGGCTTGGATCCTGCTTCTCAGTACGCGTTGTCCGGCGAAAACTTTCCCTTGTGCCGCTGTTCTTACGGTTGTGATATTTTAGGCAAACAATTATAATACTTGACAAGAAAACTGGATGCAACCAGCATCGTATCCGTAACAACTGCTTGCTGCGCAGCACACAGCAACAATTTGTCAAACGCTTGTTCATGTCTTGGGAGCGTGTGCATGAAAGTCATTTCGCGGCACCCGGTGGATTTATTTCCACAACCGGACGGTGTGATTTGCAATTCTAAGCCCGGGAGGTCGGGGAGCGTATTGAACGGCCAATTATCCCAGACCTGTCAAATCCAAACCATCTAAGGGGAGACATCATGAAAAACCTTGTCCTGGTTGCAGTTATCCTATTGCTCGCGGCTTCCTTGGGAGCCCTTACTTGGTGGACCGGAGCGGTTTCCACCGACTGGCACAACGCCTCCAACTGGACCGCCGGGGTACCCACGAACACCAAGCACGCCATGATCCCGGTCGTGACCAATGGCCGCTATCCCGACACCACCCCCAACATCGCTGTCTGCCAGCGGCTTTCGCTGCAGGCGGGGGCCAGTGTGACCGTTGGAACAGGAGGTCTCTGGGTTGCCGAATACGCCCTGATCTGGGGCCAGGTGAACCTGAGCGCCGCCTCCGATTTTAAAACAGGCCAATCCATGTCTTGGCTGGAAGGGGCGACGGTCAACGTAACCGATGTAAACGCGCAGATCTTCTGCGGCGGCGGAATGGAATTCGCGACCGGCTCCAACGTCCAGTTCGCCATGGGCTACATTGAGTTCAGCAACACGTCAGGCACCGACAATTATCTTAAAAACAACAGCGCCAATACCATCCTGCCCAATGTCCGTTCCCGCAATTCCTCCGGCGGGATTTTCTACATCCACGGAGACACCACCGAGGACATCGTGATCGACGGCAATTTTTGGAACTACCAAGACTGCAGGTTGGAATGCGAGCCCGAAGTTAGCCTGATCGTGAAAGGCAACTTCAAGGATTACAACACCGTCGCCGGCAAAGGAGTCTGGCTTACCCACGGCACTTTAGTGATGGATGGGACGATACAATCGATCGAACTGACAAGCCAGAGCATGCTCAACAACCTCACCTGCAGCGCCACCGACACCGTTAATCTGACCACAGACCTCTTCCTGCGGGGCACCCTCACCATTGCCAGTGGCGTGTTCGACCCCGGCGGCTGGGGCATCAGGATCCGCGGCGACTGGGTCAACCTGGTGGGACCGGCAGCTTTCGATGAAACGGGCACCACCGTCACCTTCGAGGCGGACTGGGACCAGTATTGCAATTACGATGAGGATTTCGACGCCCTGGTGGTGAACAAGGTGGCCGGATACTTCATCGTGGACAGCAGCATCGCCGACGTCAATTGCTTTTCCTACGAATGGATCGATGGCGGGATCAAGGTTTTGGCCGGCTCCTTCTCGGCCCTGTCCCTGGTGAACAACTACATCGCCGGAGAATGGTTCCTCCAGACCGGCGGCACCATAGAACTCAGCAATTACGGCACCGGTTTCATCGACCTGGGCGGCTCGCTGAACATCAGCGGCGGGATCTTCAACATCTACGGCGGCATTGACAATTCCTGGTGGCCCTATCCAGCGGACGCGTCCATCACCATGAGCGGTGGCACCCTCGACTTCAAAACCCAGGGTGTGCTGATTACCAACGCAACCTACTCCCTTACCGCGAACATCACCGGCGGCACCATCCGCGTGGCCGGAGGCTTCACCGTGAACCGCGCCGGCTTCCTTCCCGGCGGCGGTACGATCGTGCTGGCGGGCAGCGCGGATTGCCAGGTCAGCCACGTGGCCGGCTCCAGCTTCTTCTCGCTGGACATCAACAAATATCTGGAAACCGAGACGGGAAACCTGCCCCGCTTCGAAACAAACCGGGAGGGCAAGGTCCGCGAACTCACCCGTTCGCAGATAGTAACGGCAGCATCGAACCTGGATATCAACGGCAGTTTCTTTCAGCGCGCGGGTTACTTCATTGCCCCGGCCCAAATGAACGTGCGTGGCAGCTGGTACAAGTACACCGGTCACGATTCCTTCACCGAGGGCACGGGCAAAGTGGTATTCGACGGCGCCACCAACAGCACCGTTTACGGCGAGGAGGACTTCAACGACCTCGAACTGGCCAAAACTTCCCTGGCTTGGGAATTCCGGGTGCCTCTCAACAGCGCAGCGGACTGCGATTCCTACGATTGGACCCAGGGCACCCTGGAGGTTTCCGGCGGCTTTTTCTACGCCCATGAAATGGTGGACGACGTGATCCAGGGCGAGGTCAACCTCTCAGCAGGCAGCATCATCTTCGTTCAGGACACCGCCACCACCCTGGGCCTGAGGGGGCAGCTGAACATCAGCGGCGGTGAACTGCACATCTGGGGCGGCGCGACCGATCTGGTGACCGCCATGCCCAGCGGCGGTGATGCCGGCCTTACCATGTCCAACGGGCTGCTCTACCGCCATGGCTGGGGCATCGGCATCTACAACAACGCCTACGCCTTCAACGCGAACATCAGCGGCGGCGTCATCCGCACCGACGGCAATTTCTACTGCGACCGCGCTGATTTCAACCCCTCCGGCGGAGAACTCGAGCTGGCCGGCACAGCAAATTCCTATCTTACGGTAACCGGGCCCGGCCTGCAGCAACTGAGGATCAACAAAGGAAGCGACGCCTCCGTTATGCTGATGTCGGATCTGGACCTCAACGGGCTGCTGACCGTGGATTCCGGCAGTTTCGTTCTCAACTCCAACCACATCCACACCACTGGGAGCATTATCGTGCACGGCACCATGATAGTGAATGGGAATTCTTGGCTGTACCTGAACAACCTGTGCTACCTGAACGTGGAATCCGGCGGACGGTTGGAGGCCATTAGCTATCCTGGCAGTCTGGTCGCGATCAACACCGATGCCGGCTATTTTTACTTCAACGTCCGCAGCGGAGCCACCATCGCCGCCAGTTATTGCCTCTTTGCCCAGATGTCCCAATACGGCGTATATGTGCATCCAGGGGCCAGCATCGATCCCGACCACTCCTTCGATCACTGCCGTTTCTCTTGGGGCGTTGAGGGCGGGGCTTTGCTTACGATCGACAATTCCGACCATGTGGGCATCGTCAGCCCGCAGTTTCTCACCGACGCTGGCGTCGGTGCCTCCAACGTGCGCAAAACAATTGACGCGGGGATCGTGAACATTGTCAACTCCACCGGATACTTCAGCGGGGAGGAATATGATGACGATTTTTACGGCCGCGTACTATGGAACGCCGGCAACGATCTTCCAGATTTGCAGATTGTTACTGCCGAATGGGTCCCCGCCACTCCGGACCCCTGGCTGGGCGACTCCCGCGACCTGAAGGTGACCCTTGTGAACAACAGCCTCAATGCGCTTGAAGGTATCTTTTACCTCGATCTCTACTACGATCGCGACACCCCGCCCACCCTCACCCAGGTCGGAGATATGTACCTCAACCTGAGCGAGATGCCGGCCGGACTGCCGGTGGAGATGATCTTCGCAGGCATAGCCAATTATAATGAAGACCTGGCCGGGGAATGGAACTCCTGGCTGCAGCTCGATTCAGATGGCTTCATCGCCGAATCCAATGAAAACAACAACGTTTACGGCCCCTTCCACATCACCTGGCAGGATCTGCCCGCTATCATCGATCTGGACATCTCCTACGATCCGGATACCGGCCTGGCCACCCTGGATTGGGATTACCCCCTCAGCGTCACCAAGTTCAATGTCTATAGCGATACAGACCCCTTCGGCGATTTCAGCACCGCAGCCGGCTGGTCCACCACCCACAGTTATAGCTTCTCACCCGGCCCAAACCTCTTCTTTCGGGTGACCGCGGTACGCCTGCCACCTTCAAAATCCACACCGGAACTGCCCCGCACCCGCGACTGAACAAGCCAAAATCCTGTTCTTCACTGTCCCGCCTTCCCCCGGCGGGACTTTTTTGGCTCAGCTGTCGTGGTAAAACTTGATCGTTGCCTCTCCGCCATTCCATCCCAAAATTCCTTGACTTCACGTTTCGCTCCCAATATCAATACGGTATCAATACGGAATCATTACGGATGAAATCCGTATTGATTCCGTATTGATACCGTATTGATACCGTATTGATACCGTATTGATACCGTATTGATACCGTATTGATACCGTATTGATACCGTATTGATACCGTATTGATACCGTATTGATACCGTATTGATA
>JAJBAV010000026.1 GCA_020532085.1 Candidatus Cloacimonadota bacterium
TCTGCCAAGTGATCAGAATCTGCCTGCAACGCGTCACCCACTACAACAAGTCACCATATAGAGCCGATCTGATCGAACCATGGCAAATGAAAATCAGGCTGGTATAAAAAAATGGGGGAATGCCAGAATGATTTTCCCTTGACATTTTCCTGCCCCAATGGCCTTTGGCATTTTGAGAAGAAAACCATTGAAAAGGAGACAAGATGCTTACCATCGACTGGAAGGAAAGGCTGAAAAAGGACACGGCCGAATATCTGGAAAAGAAGCTGCCAAAAAACGATTTTGACTTTGAAATAATCTTCATCGCCTATCCGGAACGGGTCAATGGCAAGATACCTCCCGAAGTGATCGTGCACGTGGCCAACAGCATCGTGCAGAAGCTGGGCAAGAACCACGAAAAATACCTTCCCTTCTACAAGTATCTTTGGGATAAGAAAGGCGAGAACGGCAGAACGGCCTTCATCGCCATCATGGCCAAGCTGGCCGGGAAAAAACCGGCGGTGTACCTGCCCCTGGTGCAGAGCGCCGTGAACAACGCCCAGGACGCGCAGCTGGCCTCCCTGCTGGAAAAGGTGATGCTGCCCCTGATGCGCAAACAGCCGGACAAGTATCTGGCTTACGCCTACGACTGGGCACGCTCCGGCAAGGAACTGGTGCGCAAGCAGGCTGTGAACCTGCTAATCAAGCTTTTAAGAAAGAATCCCGAACTGGGCGGGGAGGTGGTGCAGCATTTCATCAACCAGTGGCTGCAGCCCCTCGGAGACCTCGCCTCGACCCATGTGGCGCTGCTCAAGGCGGTTTACAAGCTGGACGGGGAACTGTATCTGGACGTCTGGCGCCAGCACGTTCACAGCCGCGATCCCCAAAGCGCGGAGATCCTCTGCGCCTCCCTGCAGGGTTACCATCCGGAGATCGAGGCGATTGTGGATCCCTGGACCAAAAGCGGCAACGCCAGGCTGAAAAAGGCCGCTGTGGCCGCTCAGCGCGTATTGCAAAAGAAGAAGACAGCCTGAATGGATTTGAGCATACTGATCACCCCCGCGGGCATGGAAGCCATCCAGCGCCGCATCCAAACGCTGATGGGCGAACGCCCGGAAGTGGTGAAGGCGATCGTGATCGCCAGGGAATTCGGCGATCTGAGCGAAAACGCTGAATACAAGGCGGCAAGGGAAAAACAGCGCCAGATCGACGGCGAGATCGACCACCTGCGCCGGCGCTGCGCGCACCTGAAAGTGATCGACATCGACGCCATCCCCAAGGACAAGGTGCGCTTCGGCTGCGTCTGCCACACCCGCGACAACGGCAGCGGCGAGGAGATCACCTTCCAGATCGTGGGCGTGGACGAGCTCAATTTCCACGACCGGGAAGGCATCCAGCCGGTTTCGGTGCTTTCGCCGATCGGCCAAGCGCTGCTGGGCAAGCAGGCTGGCGAAATTGCCGTGGTGAAAGCCCCGATGGGCGACCGGGCCCTAAAGATCCTGAAAATATCCTGACAAGCATAAACGGAGTATTGATGAAAGCAAAGAAAGAGACAACCAAAAACGCCCTGATCTATGAGCGGAAGAACTTCTGGAAAGAGGCTCCCGCCGCGCAGATCAAAGCGGCCCTGGCCTTCGCCGGACCCTACAAGGATTTTCTGAACAAAGCCAAAACCGAGCGCGAAACCGTGCTCTGGACGGAAGCGCTGCTCAAGGCGCACAAATTCCAGCCGATATCCGCCGCCAAGGCCGGGAAACGCGTCTATTCCATCTTCCGCGGCAAGACCATCGCCATGGCCGTGATCGGCAGCGAGCCCGTGGGCAACGGCGTGAACATGGTGGCCGCGCACGTGGACGCCCCCAGGGTGGACCTCAAGCAAAACCCTCTCTACGAGGATAAAAACAGCGACATGGCCTGCATGCGCACCCACTACTACGGCGGGATCAAGAAATACCAGTGGGTTTCCACCCCGCTGGCGCTGCACGGCATCATCGTGAAGGCCGACGGCTCCCTGCTGAAAGTAAGCCTGGGCGAGGCAGAGGACGAACCGGTCTTCATCATCCCGGACCTGCTGCCCCATCTGGCCCGCAAGGAGCAGTACACGAAGAATCTCGCCGAAGCGATCGACGCCTCGAAGATGAACCTGATCTTCAGCGGCATGCAGGAACCGAACGGCGAGGAAAAGGAAGCCCTCAAAGCCTACGCGCTGAAGCTTTTGAACCAGAAATACGGGATCAGCGAGCGGGACTTCATCTCCGCCGAACTGCAGCTAGTGCCAGCCACTCCCGCCCGGGACGCGGGCTTGGACGCTTCGATGGTGGTGGGCTACGGCCAGGACGACCGCATCTGCGCCTACGCCGGCCTGCAGGCCATGCTGGCCAATCTGGACGCCAAACCCAAACGCACCATGGTGGTTTATTTTTCGGACAAGGAAGAGGTGGGCAGCCAGGGCAACACCGGCGCCCATTCCGTCTTCATCCAGGATTTCGTGGCCTCCCTGCTGCGGCACAACGGCGAAAAGGACAGCAGCTCGAACCTGCGCCAGACCTTCATGAACTCCATGATCCTCTCCGGCGACGTCACCGCGGCCGTGGACCCCAACTATCCGAACGTGCACGAGCGCCAGAACGCCGTGCTCTTCAACCACGGCATCGGCATCTCCAAATTCACCGGCAGCGGCGGCAAATACAGCTGCAACGACGCCAACGCGGAATTCACCGCCAAGGTGATCCGCATCTTCGCGGAAGCCGGGGTTTTCTGGCAGATGGGCGAGCTGGGCAAGGTGGATGAAGGCGGCGGCGGCACCATCGCCTACATTCTGGCAAACCTGGGCGCGGAAGTGATCGACTGCGGCACCGGCCTGATGGGCATGCACTCGCTCTACGAGCTGTGCAGCAAGGCCGACCTCTGGTCCACCTACGCCGGATACAAAGCTTTTTTGACAGCGAAATAAAACACTATCTCAAAGGAGGAAAAGATGAGAAAAATGTTATTCGCGCTGCTGATCGTGATGCTGGCCTTGTCAGCCTGCGTAAGCAACAAGACCTACAAGGCGCAACAAGCCAAGGTCCAGATTCTGGAGGCCCGGCAGAACAATCAGGATGCCGAACTGGAAATGGCGCGTAAAGACATCATCAACAACCGGGAGAAGCTGGACCAACTGGTCATCCGGGTCAACGGCGTGGACGAGCAACTGCTGGTGCTGGAGCCGATGCAGGACGAGATCGTGACTTCGGCCACGGCCCTGGTGAACCTGCAGGGTGAGGTGGCAGCCATCAACACCCAGCTGAATGAGGCCATCGCGGCCAACGCCAAGCTGGAGCAAAAGCTCACCGCTCTCACCACCGATACCAACGACACCTTCGACGCCTATTCGGATTACCTGAAACAGATGAAGGACTCCCAAACCGGATTCGCCACCAAAGCCGAAGTTGCGCAGTTGGCCGAGGAAAGCACCCAACTGGCCCAGGTTTTGGATGACCTGACCACCGAAGTGGAATCCATCGCCCTCTATCTGGACGAACAGGACGCCATCCTGGAACAACTGGGAGAATTTGCCGAGGACCAGGCCACCTTCAACCAGAACATCGCCCTCGAGAACGAATCCCTGATGGACTTCCAGGCCACCCAGACCGCCCTGAACGAAGAACAGGCCAGGCTCAACGCCGATCAGCTCGCCCTGGTGGACGGCCAGCACAAGAGCGCTGCCCAGGAAAAGGAAGAGCTCTGGACCGAGATCACCCGCATCCGCGGCGAACTCACCACTTCCCAGGAAGAGCTCTACACCATCCGCCAGGCCCTGAGTTCCGACGTGGACGAACTGAAGCAGAACGACGCGGAAGTGCTGACCGAAATGAGCGATCTGCGCGACCGGGTTTACACCGTGAACAGCGACCTCACCAGCCTCACCACGGACCTGCAGGCAGTGATCGTGAAAGAGCGGGCCGCGGCTGAAAAACGCCGTCTGGAAGCCCTCAGAAAGCAGTACAAGGCCGCCCTCACAGAATACAACAAACGCCGGCACGAAAACTCCATCGTGCTGTTCGAGGAGTTCCTGAAAGCAAATCCGGATTGCGAACTCAGCCCCAACGCCTACTACTGGATCGGCGAGAACTATTACAGCGCCGGCAATTTCCCCAAAGCGCTGCGCCAGTTCCAGGAAGTGGTTGACCGCTACCCGGGCCACGCCAAAGCTTGGGACGCCCAGCTGAAGATCGGTCTCACCTATTTTCAGATGAAAGATTACGAATCCACCTACAACGAACTGATGGTGATCAAGAATTACAATCCTGCCTACCCTCAGATGAAGATCGTGGACAAGTATCTGAAGAAGATCTGAACCCACTATGCGAATGATCCTGGTCCTGTTGCTGGCGCTTGCGTGCCTCCACCTCGCGGCGGAGGAGCAATATGCCAGCGCGGAACCGGAATTCATCAGCGAGCGGATCGTGGAACTGATCGACGTTTCCCGGCCGCTCATCCTGAACATTCAAGCCGGGGACCTCACTCCCCGGCTTGACTTTCTGATCCGTGGTCTGCTGCTCTCCCAGGGAGCGGATCTGCGGGAAAGCGATCCCCTGGCGGGATCGGCCTTCTCCGCCGTGGAGGGAGACAGCCTGGACGGCCTTGCCCCCTTCGCGCTGCAAAGCCTCAATCTGGTTAGCATCGGCCTGGAACTTGGCGGCACCACGGTCGAGTATAAGAATTTTCTCTCTTA
This sequence comes from Candidatus Cloacimonadota bacterium, assembly GCA_020532085.1. NCBI lineage: Bacteria > Pseudomonadati > Candidatus Cloacimonadota > Candidatus Cloacimonadota bacterium. The sequence continues at coordinate 4,697 of JAJBAV010000026.1, forward strand.
CCGCAGCGAACGGTATCCCCTCTACACGTTCCAGGTGAAGCAGATCAGCTTGCCAGGCTACAAACTGCTGCATATCGACGAACTCAGCTTCACCGGCAGCGAACACGGCAGCGCCGGCCCGTCACTTTCCAGCCTCAAATGGTTCGAACCTGTGCTGGCCACCACCGCCCTGGCCTCGCTGATCTATCTGCTCTGGACGATCGAATAAGGAATCCGCATGAAATTTCCCCTTGCCCTGATGATCCTGATCTTGTTGCTGACTGCCTGCGCGCAAAACCAAACCACGCTCACCACCGAAGAAAAACTGGCCAAGGCCGACGAGCTTTATGAACTGGGCAAATACGCCCGCGCCGCCGACCTCTATGGCGAGGTTTACTTCGAGCGCCAGTCAGCTTCTTCGGCCCGCGCCCTGCTGCGCCAGGCCGATTGCCTCTTCAAGACCAACAAGTTTGCCGAAGCCCGCCTTCTCTATCAGGAGTTTTCGGATTCCTTTCCCACCCATCCCGATGTTCCCACCGCCGTTTTCAGATACGCCGTCTGCCTGTTCGAGGAATCCCTCGGCCCCCAGTATGACCAGACCGAAACCCTGCAGTCCATCGACGCCTTCCGCCGGTTCATCGACAAATATCCAAACAGCGATCGCTACGCCGACGCCATCGGCTACATTCAGAAAGCCCAGTACAAGCTGATCGAAAAGAAATACCTGACCGGCTACATCTACTACAGGATGAAGGACTACAGCTCCGCCCTGATGTACTTCAGGGAGGTCACCGAGCTCGGCAACACCGACCGGCTGGACCGCGAAGCCCTGTATTATTCGGCCCTTTTGCTCTACAAACAGAACCTGCAGGACCAAGCCAGGACCGAGCATGACCGGCTGGTGGCCAAATATCCCGGCTCGAAGGAAGCGAAGAAACTGGCCAAGTACTTGCCATGATCCGCCAGGCCTTGCTCGGAGGCAGCTTCGACCCCGTTCACAACGGACATCTGCACATCGCCCGGGAAATCCTCCGCAGCGGCAGCGCCGAGAGCGTGGTTTTTTTGCCCAACGCCCGCCACAACTTCAAGCGGGACAGCGTGTTGCTGGATTATGAACGGCGCCGGGAGCTGGTGGCCGCCGTGCTGGAGCCGGGCATGGAAGTCTGGGACGATGACGCCCAAGGCAGCGGCTATACTTCCGACCTGCTCAAACGACTTTACCAAAAGCATCCGGACCGCTGCTTCCTTTGGGTGATCGGCTCTGACAATCTGGCCGGACTGCCTCGCTGGCACGACTTCAACTGGCTGAAAGGCCAGGTGCGGTTCCTCATCATCCCCCGTCCGGGCTATCCCGCCGCTGAGGCAGTGCTGAAAAGGATCCGCCGCAAAACCCTGAAGATCACGCCCAGCGAGGTTTCCTCGACCCTTGTCCGGGCCCGGATCAAAACCGGAGAGAGCATCACGGACCTCGTGCCGCAGCGGATCGCGGAACGCGTGAAGCAGCTTTACCTGCCGCTTGTGGCCAGCCATGACAGCTAAGAAAAACATCCCAAAAGAGGAGAAATCCCGCTGGCTGGACCGGGTTCCCCTGGCCGCCAAACAGAGCTTGGGCGAGGAGATCGCCAACAGCATCACCCACGGCACCGGGGTGGGCCTCAGCATTGCCGCGCTGGTGATCCTGCTCGTGTTCGCCGCCCGCCAGGGTGATACCTGGAAGACGGTTTCGTTCAGCATTTATGGCGCCACCCTGATCATCCTCTACCTGGCCTCAACCCTCTACCACGCCATCCCGCATCCAGGTTTCAAACGCTTTTTCCGCGTCCTCGACCACTGTTCCATTTTCCTGTTGATCGCGGGCACCTACACCCCCGTGACCATCGGTGTGATGCGCGGGGCCTGGGGCTGGACGCTGTTCGGTGTGATCTGGGCTTTGGCCATCGTGGGGATCAACCTGAAGGTCTTCGCCCTGGACCGCAGGAAAAAACTCTCCCTGCTGATCTATCTGCTGATGGGCTGGATGATCGTGATCGCCGTGAAACCACTGCTGAGCGTCCTGGAACCCGCCTCCCTGGTCTGGCTGCTCATTGGCGGCGCCTGCTATACTCTGGGCATCATCTTCTTTGTGCTCAAAAAGATGCCCTACGCCCACAGCGTCTGGCATCTCTTCGTGCTGGGGGGCAGCGTCTGCCACTTCTTCGCCATGCTCAAGCTGGTGGCCTGAGCGGAAACATCTAAAGCCACATAAAAATTGGCTCTCATCCAAACTGAGTGGAAACAGCCCGTGAGGGCGACAGAATGATAGCGAGGGTGTGGAGGCGCGGCTTCAGCCGCGACGGAACCCCTCGTACACCGTGCAGATCAAACCTGATTTTCAAGGCCACCAACCCACCCCGAAACGCGGTGCGCTTCGGAGTGGGTTGGTGGCAATTTTCATTAATCCTCGTGCTGTCGCGCAACGAGGGGCTTACGCGCCCTCGCCATGACCTGTCGCCCTCCGGGCTGCCTTATGGTTGATCACTTCCACCCACTCGGCTTGAAGAGAGCCAAAAATTAGGGTGAAAGCCAGTACCTGGCCTTCACCCCGTTTTACTGCTTCTTATTGCAGGATATAATGTTACAGAACTGAAACAGAGCCCTTGAGTTCCCGCAGGCTGATCTTCTGCATCCTGTCGGGGGCGTTGGGATCGGTCTTCACGCGGCCTTGCCCGAACTGCCACCACTGGTGGTCAGCCTTCCCCGGCACACAAAGGTTGAAGGGCTGGGAAGTGTGGTCCAGCGGATCGTTTCCTCCCACCATGGCCCGCGATACCAGCACAAAAACGTCACCTGGGGCCAGGTCCAGCTCAGCCAGCGGGATCACCTGCGTGTACACGCTCTCGCATTGGCTCAAAGTGGCTTTGTACCTGAATTTCTCCGGCTGGGGCAGGCCTTGCCAGTCGGCAGGGATCTCCGCCTCGGAACGGGCAATGTTCAGATCCAGCCCCGCCAGTTGCCAGTTTTCGGAAAGATAGTAAGAAACATAGAGGTTTTGGGCATCGTTGGCCACAAAGATGTAGCCGGGTTCCACCCTGCTCCCCTCCCAGGCAGGAAGATCGATCAAGTCGCCAGATACGGCGCCCTTTACGTCAACTGTCTGAACCGCTTCGTTCTCCGCAGGTTGGGAAACATCCAAAGCGGTGATCTTGTTACCTTCCTGGCAGGCGGTGAGTACCACCAAGGCCAGGACCATCAGCAGGCTTGTCTTTATCGCGTTGTTCATTTTAATCTCCTATGAAAATGGTATGCTATGGCTATAATAATCAGGGGCTCGAGGGAGGCAAATAATATTTCAATGTTTGGGTGATTATTTTTGTAAGCCGGGTCAGCCTGCCAGGCTTATCTATCTCATATTCAAAATGTTAGAGTTCATTGCGCAAACAAGGGCACAGGATTATAGATCAGTGGGGTAGATCAGAAACATTCTTGCGGAGCCCCTCCGGGTGTAATCCTCAGGCTTTGCCGCGCTTTCAAGTATAGGTGCCTTGATCTTTGCAAGATCATTGTGATATCGCGAGATATTCACTGCGCAAACCCCATGTCCCGCCCTGAGCCCTTTCCCCTCCGCCTCTTCTCCGCCTCCCGCATACTTCCCGCCTGACAGGGGGGAAGTATGCGGGAGGCGGAGAAGAGGCGCATCGGAAGTGTGATGAGGGCGGGGCCTGGCCGATCTGCCGGAAAAGTGACGCGGCAACTCCGCACACATCCTCTTGTATAGTGGGTAACGGTTCCGGGCATGAGAAACGAGGCCTCCCTCCACTCCTTTACAAGGCGCAAAAAACCCGCCAGAGGTGGCGGGTTCGAATTCTGGCGGTTTGGTAAAGGAATCTTACTGGTTGAACCAGCTTTCCTTGATCTGCGGCCGGGTACTGGCATTGGGGTCCTCGACGGTGTAGGAATCCCCTTCCACGTCGTAACTGATCTTGACGCCCTCTTTGCCGAATTGCTCGGTTGTGGTCATCACCACCGAGCCGCTTTCCGACCAGTCGAAAGTGTACTCTTCGGTTTTGAGTTTGGCGGGATCCATGTTCAACTCATCGAGGGCAAGGGGCCAGGCGCCAAAGGGATCGTTGGCCTTGTACTGTTTAGCGTTTGCTGCAATTTCCATGAAGGCCGGTTTCAATTCCACGATTTTCTGCTGCATGGCCAGTTCCAGTTCTTTGTCGCGTTTCTGCTGTTGCATTCCAAAGATGAAGATGAAGACCACCCCTGCCAGCAGCAGGAACATTAGGATCTCCACGAGGCCCAGTTTGTGGCGGGGCTTATCGGCTTCCGTTTGGCTAAGCTGGGGTTTGCGCTCGGGTTTCAGCGCGGGTTTGGTCACTTCGGCCTGTTTATCTTTGATCTCTTTATCGGGCATGGTTTCCTCCCTGGTAATTATCGTTTTTTTCATCATTTCCAGATGGCGTATTTTGTCAAAGCTTTTGTTACAAGCCCCAGAATTTGAATGACCTCTGGAGCATGAGTTCGTGGGACAGCTGCTCGTCCCAAGGCACATATTTGAAGGTGTAGGCCAGGCGAAACTGCACCGGCAGATACCAGCGCAGCGAGGCTTCGTGCGAGACCACGATCTCGGTGCGGTTTTGCAGATCGGTGGCTTCCTGCAATCCCAGGGCGTAGTCTAGGAAGAACTTGCGGCCCAGGTATTTGCTCATGTAGATGGAAAGGTTGTTCAACAAGATGGAAGAGCTGAATTGGGAGATGTTGCCGGCGAACTGGTTAAGGTCGGTGTAGCCGGCCAGCTGATTGGGATTGGTGGTGTATTCGGTGAAGAGGTTTTCGATGAAGCCGGCGCGGATACTGAAATCGTCTAGTCGCAGCAGGCGGCGGATGTTGTTTTCCAGCGGATAGAGCAGCGGCGAAAGCAGCGAGGTGTTCAGGTTTTCCGAGATCAGGCCGAGCGCCTCGTCTTGCAGCAGATTTCCCTGCTGGGTGGTGGAAAGCTGTTCGGAACTGGCGTTGTAACGCATGCGGCTGAGGATGCTGGACGCGTTGTCGTCGTCGGGGTTGTCGCTGTCAAGCGTGAATTTGACGCGTTTGAAGATCGACTGGCTGGGGTTTTCCTTGTCTGTATCAACGTTGAGGGTAACGATGGTGCCGTCGGCCGTTTCGTGGGTGAGAACGCCTTCGATGACCACCATTTTTTGCGCGCCGGTGATGCTGAAATCCAGCTCTTCCATGGTGAACTTGGTGCCGAAGAAATCCATCGTGCCCTGTTCGGAGGTGATGGTGGATTCCTGGGGTCGCCAGATGCTGCCGTCGAAAAGGATATGCATGTAGCCGCCGGGCATGAGCACAAAGCTGGTGGGATAGGTGGCGTACTTGACGTTGTCCTGCACGAGCACCTTGAGGTCCAGGTTGAAGGGCAGAGAGATGGGCTCTCCCCGGGGTTCGGAATCCACGCCCAGTGTGCCGCGGAAGCTGTAAATGAGGTTTAGAAGGTTATTGGTTCTGGGCGGATAGACGATGCTGGCTTCGCTCACGAGCGCCTCGGCCGTGATCAGCATATCGTCGAATGGGCCTGTAACGGTCGCGTATTCAGCATTCTGGCCCCGCAGCACGATCCGCGACCGGCTGCGCGGAGTGGTGATATCCGGCACGTAGAGCAGGGCTCCGGGTTCATCCACTTTCACCAGCAGGGTGCCCAGATCGAGCATGGCGGCCTTGAGATGCGCTTCGGGATCGTCGTCAAAGTGGTTGGTGGCGTGCAGCACCCCGTTGCCCATCTGGGCAGTCAGGTTCTGGATCAGCACCCGGTTTTCCTCGATGTCCGCCCTAAGCTCAATGTTGCGGATCTCCTCCGGCTGCTCGTTCAAGACCAGCCGGCCTTCGCTGACGCGCAGCTTTCCGCTCTGCACCATCAACTGGTCATCGAGGGTCCTGATGCTGCATTCCAGGCTGGCCTTTCCGCTGGCATCGCGCACATACTCATAACTGTTGTCCAGCCATTCGAACAGCAAGCCCTCCGCGCGCAGGTCGAGGGTGTGGTTGCCTTCGTAAATGCTGCGGTTCAGCAGGTTGTAATCCAAAGCCCCGGAACCGCTTAAACTGCCGAACTCGGTGGTGTGGACGTAGAGGGTGTCCACGATCAGCAGGTTTTTGGTTTGGGCCACCGAGACGAGCACGTCATCCAGATCGGCGATATCGGGGATCGTAAACCGCGAAGACAGCAATCTGGCATCAAAGGACAGCTCGCGCTCCCTGGTGAGCACATCCGCGATGAAGAGACCGACGTTGCCGGATATCGAACCCTCCGCCGGTGGCGCATACATCAGTTCCGCCATCTTCAGTTCGGTGGCCAGGGCGTTCAAACGCAGATTCCAACCCTGGTCGAGTACGGCATCACCGGCCAGATCGACCAGCCGAGTGGTCTCGTTGCTGATCTTGCCCAGAACATTCACCTGGCGCGGGTCCCCCAGCAGCGTAAGCTCAGCCGACAGGGGCCTCAACCCGGGGATCTTGACCTCCCCGACGCTCAGCATTGCGTCCAGATTATCGTTTCCCCGGCTGGAATAATTGGCAGTGAGGTTCACGCCGCTGATCTGCGGCAACTGCAAGTTGGGGAAAAAAGTGGTGAGCATCTCGCTGCCGATGTCGGCCAAGACCACTTGGAACTGCATGATCTGATTGTCCTTGAGGTCCATCTCACCGCTGGCCATGATCTGATCGTTGAGTTTGAAAGAGCTTATCTTCAGGGCCTGAGCGTGGATCCCGGCCACCAAATCCAGGGTGAAAGGCTGTCCGTTAAGATTGGCAAATGGCGCGTCCAGCACCAGATCGCCCTGTTTGGTTTTTAGGTCGTAAGACGCTACCACATCGAGGTCCGCGTTGAGGTTCATCCCCTTGGTGAAATTAACCGACAAAGCAGAGGAAAGCACGGCCTTGGATCCCGTGAGAAAAGCGGAAATCCCGCCGCTGAGCACAGGTTCGTACTGCTCGATGCTCTTATCCGGATAGGCGGAGGCCAGCCGCACCGAGTTGAGATCGGCTTCCAGCAGGAAGTTTGAATCGTTTACATCTCCCACCAGGCTTAGATCGATGCCCAGGGGCGAGTTTAGCTCCGCGTCCACCAGGAAGTTCTGGCCGGTCTCGGTGATCAGCGGAACGAGGTTCGCGTAGCCGGAAAGACCGCGGTAGTCCAGCTTGTCCTGGGCGAAGTCCAGATCGTGGACCAGGGCCCGGACTTCCGGCACAGGGCCGTAGAAATTCAGTTCCAGATCGGCGGAGGCGGTTACTTTTAGTTCAGCCGGGCCAAGTCGCACCGGCTCTGTGTCCAGTTTACCCAGCAGTTGCCTGTCTTTGGGGCTGAAAGTTCCTGTCAGGTCCACCCTCTGGTTCTGCCAGATCGCGTCCCGCAGGGCCAGATCGACCATCTCGCTTTTGTATGAGGCTGTAAGCGCCAGGTTTTGCACGGTTTGCCCGGAAAAGGAAATCTGGTTCGAACCCGCCACCAGTTGCAGGACGGGGTCGGACAAGGTTCCCTCCGCGTTCAGAGTGCCGTCAACCCAACCGCTGAAACTCGCCCCCAGCATGGCAAGATCAAGCCGGAGGTCCAGTTGGCTGGGGTCTATGATCGTTTCTCCGAAAAGGTCGCGGGCGCGGATGTCGCCGCCGATGCTGCTGGATCCGACCATGCTCTGGGCGAGGCTGGCGTTCAACCTGCTGCCGTCGGTGGTGAGGTCCAGCAGCGGTATGTTCACTGGATACTGCTGCCAAACGAACGCGGATGCTTCTTTAACGGTCAGGTGTGCGTTCAAGACCGGGTTCGCGCCTTTGCCCGGTTGCGAAAAATTCGCCACCAAGTCCAGCTTGCCGCGGAAATCGCGGATCAAGGAATGGCTCAGGTAAAGGGGTTCAAAGTTCCGCAATTCCGCCCGGGAAGAAACGATCCGGCCCTTATCCAGAACGCCTTTCAGGCTTAGGGTGCCCCCGCTTGAGGTGGCGGCGGACAGGCTGAGGTTGGAAACATCGGTGTTGAGCACTGTCAGATTCAGCCTGCTGAGTTCCTCGAGCGCTGTGAGCATACCATCTTCGCCCAGCTGGAGCGGGATGTTCACATCCGCCTGCAACCGGGAGTTGGTGATGATCAGATCGTTGAAAATGGGTTTGAGGTCCGGGATCTCGAACTTCTTTTTGGCTTTTTTGGCCTTGGGCGCCACGGCCAGCCGCACGTCGGCTTGGTCTATCTCGATGTGGTCCATCAGGTTGCGCATCTTGAACCCGGAGAAGATGAAGCGCAGCAGGTTGAAGCGCACCCGGGCGTTGTCCACCGTGAAACTTAAGGAGCTGTCCGCCGCGGCGAAAGTGATCTTTTCAGCGTAAACCTGCTGGTCGCTGATCGTGAAGGAGCCGATCCTGAAATCTCCTTTCAATGCTTTTCCCGCTTCGTTTTCCACTATCCCCTTAACCCTTCCCTGGGCGTCAAAGACGTACCAGGCCACAAAAAACAGGGTGTTGATGACCAGCAGGACAACTATGAAGCTTAGAAATTTGCGGGAACGTCGCATGGGGTCAGATCAGCTTGCCGTCCCTCAGCTCGTAGGTTTTGGGACTTTGTTTGGCCAATTCACGATCGTGGGTGACGATCACGAAAGTTTGTTTCAGCTCGCGGTTGAGTTGTTGGAAAAGGTCCCAAACCTCCGCGCTGTGCTGGGGATCGAGATTGCCGGTGGGTTCGTCCGCCAAAACGATGCGGGGACGGTTGATCAGGGCACGGGCCAGAGCCAGGCGCTGCTGTTCGCCGCCGCTGAGTTGGTTGGGATAGTGGTTGCCCCGGTCCGATAAGCTCAATATTTCCAGCAAGTTGTCGGCTTCCTCCCTTACTTTTTGCTTCGCCGTTCCGGCGATCAGCATGGGCAGGGCAACGTTTTCGCGGGCATTAAGGTCCTCGATCAGGTAGTGAAACTGAAAAACGAAACCGATGTCCCGGTTGCGTATCTGATGGGCGTTGGCGTGCCGGGCGGAGACTTCGGCCCCGTTGATGAACACCTTCCCGCTATCGGGATCGTCCAGCAGTCCCAGAATATGGAGCAGCGTGCTCTTGCCGCAGCCGGATTTCCCCGTGATGCAGACCAGTTCGCCGTCTTCCACTTCCAGGCCGGCATCGATGAGCACGCGGATGTCCTGGCCTTTGTCGGCGTAGGTTTTATGCAGCGAGTAACCAGCAAGACAGATCAATTCTCACCTCCTAGGTATTGCGCAGCAGGTCGATAGTGCGCATCCGGTCGATCCTGCGCAGGGGGATCCGCACGCAGAGGGTCACCAGCAGCGCGGCAACTGCAAAGATCAGGACCTGGTTGAAGGGCGACACGTAAAGCTCGAGCCGGTCGATGAAGTAAACATCTCCCTTGAGTTTATAGATGTTTTGCCTTACGATCAGCCAAGAAAGCAGAAACCCGAACAGCTGCCCCAAAATCACCGAGGCGAGGCAGACCAAAGTAATCTGGTAGCCCAGGATGTTGCGCACCGTGCCAGCTCCAGCCCCCAGGGCCTTGAGCACCGCGATCTCGTTGCGTTTGTCCAGGATCAGGGTCAGTACGCCGCTGATCACGTTTATCCCGGCGATCAGCACCAGAAAGCTGAACACGATGAAGATCAGCCATTTCTGCATCTTCACCATGCTCAACAGGGTGGTGTTCACCACCGGTGCCGCGTAAACGGCGGGACCGATCAACTGGTCGTATTCCGCGGCCAGGCGCTGGGCGTCATCCGCGAAAGCGTTGCCAAGATGCAGTTCGATGTTGCTGAACCCTGAGGCCAGGCCGGAAAGAGCGCGCAGGTCGGCCAGGCTGCCGATCATGAGGCTGCGGTCGTATTCGTAAAAACCCGAGTTGTAGATGCCTGTGACTTTTAGTGAACGCTGGTTGGGATACATGCCCAGCGGAGTGATCAGATCGAGGCGCGGAAAGGATACCAGCACAGTGTCTTCCAAAGCCAGGCCAAGGTCACGGGCCAGATAATGCCCCAGTATCACTTCTCCCGGGGCCACTTGAGCGGAACCCTGGGCCACATATTTGGCATGGATCGCGGCCTCCCCCTTCCCCGTGGCGTAGGCTTGCATCATGCCACCCCGGGCCTTGCCGCCATTTTGGGCCATAAGGTTGCTGCTCAGCACCGGCACGGCTGATCTGATCTCCGGGCGCGGAGACAGTTTTTCGAGGGTGGCGGTGGCCAGCGAATCCGGCAGCGATCCGGCCCCGGCCCCATATACGCGGATGTGGGCGAAAGAATCGAGCAGCACCGATTTCAGGGCCCGTTCGTAACCCTCGAAGAGGTTCAGCGCCGCAGTGAGGATACCCACGGAGATCACTATGCCCAGGATCATGAACAGGAAGCTGAAACGGAGAAGATTCCTCTTGGGATCGCTTATGTAGCGCCCGATGAAGAGCCGTTCAGCAGGATTCACGCAGTTCCTCCGCGCTGACGTTCACGGTCTTTTCCACCGAAACGGGCAATCCCCGCAGGGGCGAGATGCGGTTGACGATGAGCTCAGAGATCAGGCCCAGCGAGATGAACTGCAGGCCACCCAGGATCAGGGTGATACCCAGGAACAGCGGCAGCCGGTTGGAGATCGGCTGACCGTAGAAGATCTTAAGAACAGCCATCCAGAGCATGATCGCCGTACCCAGCAAGGTGGATAATAGTCCTGCCCGGCCAAACAGGTAGAGCGGGCTTTTCACGTATTGGGTGACCATCTTCACGGTGAGTAGATCGAAAAAGCCGCGCAGATAGCGTTCCAGGCCATATTTGGAACGGCCGAACTCCCTTTTGCGGTGCTCCACCGGGATCTCGGTGATGCGGTAGCCGAGGGAGTTGGCCAGGGCGGGGATGTAGCGATGCATTTCCCCATACAGGTTCAGCTCTTTCACCACCTCGCTGCGGTAGGCCTTGAAACCGCAGTTGTAATCCTTGAGTTTGAGGCGGAAAGTGCGTGCGGTTACAAAGTTGAAGAACCGGGAGGGGATCACCTTGTGCAGGGGATCGTGGCGTTTCTGTTTCCAGCCGGAAACCAGGTCCCAGCCCTCATCCAGCCTGGCCAGGAATTTGGGGATCTCCACAGGATTGTCCTGCAGATCGGCGTCGAGGGTGAAAACGACCTCGCCCCGGGCCAGCCTGAAACCATACTGCAGGGCGGCCGCCTTGCCAAAATTGCGGCGAAACTTAACGATCCGGATGTGGGGATCGGACGCGGCCAGTTCCTCCATGACGGCGAAGCCATTATCGCGGCTGCCGTCGTCGATGAAAATGATCTCATGGGCGTGGGGCTGGCAGTTGGCCACGATCTCGGCGGTGAGCCGGCGCAGGGAGTCCTCTTCGTTCAAAACCGGGATCACAAAAGAAAGCAACATACATGCTCCTGTCAGAAGATGATCTTGGCGAGGGTCATCGCCAGCGCCGATACGAGCGGCATTTCCACGTTATCGTCCACCGGCAGGCGGCTCAGTTCGGCCAAGGTGGCAGCCAGTGCCCCGGTGAACGCCACCACCGGGTGCAGATAGAAATCCGGATGGAGACCGAAGAGCAGGGCGTAACTGAAGCAAACCACAAAGCAGGCCAGGCTGCCTTCCAGCGATTTTTTGCCATTGCCAACCTTGCGCCTGCCCATATTTATGCCCACCATGGCGGCGAAAGTATCCCCCAAAGCCAGGAATGACAAGGCAAAGAACACGATCACCGGCTCGAAAAAGGCCACACAAAGCATGGCCGAAAAGAGCAGATAGGTGGCGCCGGTGAAGTCGCGCAGTTCATGGCGGCGCAGCATCAGGCCGAAGATCCACCAGAATGTTTTGCGAAAACTCTTCTGCCAGAAGCGGTAAAATTCTATCACCAGCATTATCGCGAGAGCCGCGAGCATGACGTAGAACATCAGCTTGCGGTTGTCTTTCAGGATAAACCTGTACCCAAAAGGGATCACCAAGGAAAAGAGGTGAATGCTTTTACGCAGGGTTTCCTTTACGTGGAGCATGGTGTCTTTCCGCTTAAGCCTCAAGCGGGGGCAGCGGCTGGATCAAAAGAAAGGATCTTCACCAGCTTGGGACCCCTCCAGTGCAGCAGCGCGTTACCGGTTTGGCCCAGGGGCAGGGAAGCACTGCCGTGTTCAAATAGGAAAAGTTTCTGCAACTCATCCAGCCGGGTGTCCCGCACCAGGATGCGGGGTTCCTGATGCTGCTGGCCGAAGGGGAGCAGCTGTTCCAGGCCACGCCAATTGTCCAGGGTGAACTGGTCCAGGCCCAGGCAGGCATCCGGCTCCTCCTGGGACGGAGTGGGGCCGGAACCCAGGTTCACCGCCAGATAGTGGTTGTAACACTCCAGAAAGGCGTCGTAACGGTCAGGTTCCAGCGTGAAGCCAGCCGCTTTCACGTGACCGCCGAACTGTTTCAGGTGTTCCCTGCAATACGCGAAGGCTTCCACCATGTTGAAACCGTCTCCGCAGCGTCCTTCGCAAACTATGCCGCCGTTGTGCTGCTTGAGCAGGATGGCGGGGATCCCCAACTTACCCAGAACGTAGGTGGCGCCTGTACCCAGCAGGGGATATGGGATCACGCCCTCGTCGTCGAAATAGATGAAAGCGTGGCTGGAGAAACCGGCGGTGACGCTGTCCAGAAAACTGAAGACCCGGTTCAACTCGCCTTCCCATTTCTTTTGCTGGGCTTCCATGGATTGGAACAGCTCGGCCTTGGCATCGCCCATCTGCAAAATAAAGCGCATCGCGGTGTGCTGGCCGTTGCTCTCGCGGCCGTTGGCGATCAGCCGGGAGGTGTATTGCATGAAATTGAACACATCCATGTCGCTTTCGATACGTTTGTGGTTACGCAGCAAAAAGTCGACGCTGGGATCGTTCATTTCGTCCCAATGATCGATCACGTGCCGGATTATGATCCGATTCAGGCCGGTCATCGGAACCTTGTCCGCGATTGAGCCCACGGCCGTCCAGAAGTAGGAGGACAGAGGAACCTTGTGCTCCAAAGAGCGTCCCAGCCAGCGGGCAAGCATCAAGGCGACGCCCACTCCGGCCAGGGCTTTGAAGGGATACTGGCAGCCCGGTAACTGAGGGTTTAGAATGGCATGGGCGTTGGGCAGGGTTTCCGGCTGGATGAGGTGGTGATCGGTGATCACGACCTCACAGCCAAGCTGGTTCAGCTTTTCCACCCCCTGATAGCTGGAAATTCCGTTGTCCACAGTGATTACCAGTTTATAGCCGCCTTCACGCACGAAATTCACGAAGCTGTCCTGGATGCCGTGGGACTCCAGGTTGCGGTTGGGGATGAAGTAATTGTGCCTCTGATACCCGCAGGCATTGAAAAACTGGTACATCACGTAGGTGCTGGTGATGCCGTCCGGATCGTCATGGCCGAAGATCACAGTGGGTTCGTTGTCAAACATAGCCCGGGAGATGCGTTCCGCCACAGGCTTGATGTTTGCCAGCAGAGCCTCGTCGGGCAGGGTTTCCAAGCCGGCGGACAAGCTATCAAGGCTGATGCCGCGCTTCAGGCAGATCTGGCGTAAAAGACTGTTGGGATCCGAGTCTGGATGAGCGTCTACCATGTTCCCAAGTCTTCCTTTTCCGGAATTTCCCGCGGCGCGGTGCGGTCGGGGGCCTTGGAGAGGATGTCGAAGCCGGTGAAACCGAACATCAGCAGGTAGGAATTGTCCAAAAGCTTGTTCTGATCGAGATCGCCGCGGCGGCTGTACTGAAAGCCGATATCAATGCGGTTTACCTCACCTTTGAGAGGCAGGCTCACCCCCAGGCTGAGGGCAAGTTCATTCACCTCGTGGCCGGCTGCCTGGAAAGGCAGATGACGCCAGGAGCCACCCGCGCGCAGCGGCAGGCTGAGAACACCCTGGCGCTCCTCCCGGACTGCAGGCTCATAAGCCAAGCCCAGGGCGGCTTTCCAGCTGTCGGTGTATTTCACGGCGTCGATCGCCTGCCAGGGCTCATAGTGGAAGTCCGCCGCAAGCTTGAACTCCGGATAGGGCAGTGCCGTCACGCTGGCCGAATAAACTGGCGGGATCCTGTGCTCGTAGGGCAGGGGATCTTCAGTGGCGTGGATCGATGTGCGCACCTCCTCGCCCTTCATGTTCACGCCCAGGCTATAGTAAGCCCCCAGCGCGAACCTGTCTTGGCGCCGGATATAGCCCAGAGTGAAACCGGGATTCTTGTAATCCCGCACGATCTCCTCTTCAGTATTGAAATCCTCGAAACCCGCGTCCTGCTGGAAATTGCGGATCTCATGCCCCAGATAGTAGTTGCCGCTGATCCCCACGCTGTTGCGTCCCCAGGCGAAACTGTAGATCAAGTCCGCGCGGTAGATGTAGCGGTCCATCGAATGCTTTTCCGTAACCGTTAGCGTATCAGGCGCTTCTATGATGGCGAACTCGCGCTGGTTGGCCACCACTCCCGAGGAGTGGGCACTGAACTGAAATCCCAGCCGATGTTGCTTGATCGGGATGCTCAGGCTGAAATAGGGAAAGTCCAGCGAATTGTCCAGATGGCTGTACTTGTTGCCCAGCGAGTCTTTGGAGCTGTAATGGTTGTAGCCCGGTATCAGGCCGGTGGAAAATAGGCTGCGGTTGTTCAGATTGTGCATGGCGGGGTTGCCATAGCCGGAGTTGAGCCGAAACACGTCGCTGGCCCCGGTATCCCCCATGCCCAGGCTGTAGATGTCGTTGCCGTAATAGCGGAGAGCGTTGCCCTCGAAGGCGAAGGCGGAGTTCCCAGCCAGCAGCGGCAGGCTGATCAGAAGCAGCAGAGGTAGCAGAAGCTTGGTCTTCAAGATATCACTTGTCCTTTTTCTTGTCTTTGGCTTTGGCTGTGGTTTTGCCCGTTTTGGCCGTCTTGGATGACTTGCCGCCTTTGGAACCGCTTTTTTTGGACAGCGGACGCACTGGATCTGGAGGCACCCGGAAAAAGCGGAAGGCGTTGTCGTAGGCGGCTTGGGCCACTTCCAGCGGGGTGATGCCCCTGATCTCGGCGATCTTATCCGCCACCAGATGCAGATAGAGCGGGCTGTTGCGCTTGCCGCGGTGCGGATGCGGAGTCAGGTAGGGACAGTCGGTCTCGATCATGAACTGGTCCATCGGCATCATGCGTACCACATCTTCCAGATTGGCGTTCGGGTAGGTCACGTTGCCGGTGAAGGAGATCAGCCAGCCCTCATCCAGCACCTGCTGGGCAAAGATGATGTCGCCCGAAAAGCAGTGAAAGACCACATCTTTGGCCTGCACTTCCTTGAGGATGCTGTAGCATTCCTGGTGCGCTTCGCGGTTGTGGATCACCATGGGTTTGTCATAATCCACGGCCAGGTAGGCTTGATTGCGAAAAACCTCGCGCTGGACAGGAAAGGGCGAGTAGTTGCGGAAAAAATCCAGCCCGATCTCTCCGATGGCCAGCACGTTCTTGTCCCGCACCAGACGCTTGATCAGTTCAGCGTCAAAATCCGTGGCGTCGTGGGGATGAAAGCCCACCGTGGCGAAGACGTGCAAGTGTTTTTTGGCCAGTTCCAGCGAGTTGAGCGAGGTCTCTTTGTTGAAACCGATGTTGATGATATATTCGATCCCGCTATCGAAGCATTTATGGATCAGGCTCTCCCGGTCGGCGTCAAACTCCGGCAGATCGAGATGGGCATGCGTTTCGAACAGTTTCATTTACAGCGTTTTATCCCTGATTTAGATTTAAAACAAGAAAAACAAGACACCGCTTTCTTGTCAATTGAAAAGAAATCCCGGCCCGGTTTGATGCCGGGGCATCATTAACCGTGCAGACCCAAGCGGTCTTACAAACCCCGGGAGCGCCCCGGCCCGTCTTGTAAGAATGCGCGAAACAGGGCAACGATCCCGTACCCGGGCAGGGCTTGATTAAGTGGCCTTAAACCGGCTTGCAGAATGCCTTGCACAGACCACCTAAAATGTCGAAAGAAAAAATTTGGTTGACAGAAAAGCGAGTTTGGGGGAGGAAGATTCGATATTTAAAACACTACGAGGTACAAAATGAAAAACACCAGCAAGATTCTATTAATAGCCCTTGCATTGATGGCCTTCTCCACGGCCATGTTCGCCCTTGAACAAACTGTCGGCCTGCGTTTTGGCTGCAGCCACCCGCTGAACGATTACAATGACACAAACAACAGCCATGATAAAGACGTCCATTTCATGGCCGGCTTGAACTACGAAGCCTGGCTGAAAGACTACGTCAGCATGGGTATTTACCCCTACTACACGAGATTGGAAGCCACTGGAACTACTCCTGTGTTGCCTCCTTACGCAACCGACATCGTCGGCGCAGAGATCCAGGCCCGTTTCCGTCCCACCAAGGGTGCCGTCATCAATTTCAAAGATGGCGCTCTCCATCGCATCGCCCCCTATGCACAAATCGGCGTTGGTGCGGCTTATGTTGACAACAATGACGCAGTACAGGGCATCGATGGCGGATTCGCCTTTTTGGCCCCCACAGCCGGTCTTGGCCTTTCCTTCCAAACCAAATGGAATATCGACCTGGATCTCGGCGTGCAGCTTGATCACGCTGTCAGTGACAAAGTTGACACTTGGACTGAACCGGACCCTATATTCCAGGATGCCCATTTCATGCCCTACCTGGGCATTGGCTACACCTTCGGCAAGAAGGGCGGCAGCAGCAATGCCATCGTTTCCCGCCTGCTGCGCAACGTGGTGAGCATGGAACAGGACTTCACCCTCGACGGAGTGCAGTTCGAGTTTGACAGCTCCAAGTTAACCAGCGACGCCAAAGTGGTGCTGCAGGAAGTTATCGAAGCCATGAAAAAACACCCGAACGTGCGACTGGAGATCCAGGGCCACACCGACAACGTTGGCGATCCCTCCTACAACATCACCCTGTCTCAGGAACGCGCCCAGGCTGTTAAAGACCACATGGTCGAAAACGGCATCTCCGCCACCCGCCTTACCACCAATGGCTTTGGCGAAAACAAGCCGATCGCCAGCAACGCCACTGCTGAAGGCCGCGCTCTCAACCGCCGCATCGAGTTCGTGATCGTTAAGTAAGCTGTTTAAACCCCAGCTTCACAGAGGCCCCCTGATCCGGGGCCTCTTTTTTTTCGTCCTCGCCCAGACCGTCTGCAAATGGCCTGGAGGCACGTTCACACGCAAGCCTGATAAAAAAATCCTTGACGTCAAATTCATCCTCTGTTAGTTTGCCGGCTGTCATGAAATGATAGTGGAGGATACCATGAACAAGCGTGTCTTGATTTTTCTGGCGGCTGCGTTGGCCGTGGTTTCGCTGGCGGGGCAGGCTGTTGCCGCCGAGGCAACAGAACCTCTGATGAAGACCCGGATGGAGGCGCGCGAGCCCTTCATCGTGATGGGGCTGGAGGCGCAAAACGCCTTGGAAGGCGAGGCCATGATGGAGCTCTGGACCAAGTTTTTCTCCCTGCACGAAAAATTGCCGGAGCCAGTGAACAACAGCTTCTACGGGATCTATTATCCCGGCGAGAAGTTCGATCCTGCCACCATGCAGGGCTACAACTATTTTGTGGGTCTGGAGGTGAAGGAGCAGGTGGAACTGCCGGAAGGCTTGCAAATGCACAAGGTCCCGGGCGGAAACTACGCCGTGTTCGAATACGTGGGGCCCGTCCAGGAGATCGGCAAAGCCTATGAATACATCTACGGCGAATGGCTGGCCACCACCAATTACAAACCGGCGTCACTGGAAATGTTTGAAGTCTATGATGAACGCTTCCAGGAAGATTCCAAGGAATCAGTGGTGGAGATCTGGGTCCCCGTGCAAAAACCCGAGCTGGAGGAAGCTCCGCGGGATGCTGAGCTCCGGGAACTGAAACAGATCCAGGAGTAACAGCCCGGCCTGGCGTTCAAGCCTGCCCGGATGGCGCCAAACCGTTTGTGGCAGACAGGGGATGGGTGCATCAAAATTCAGCACAGGAGTAACAGATGAATATAAACCCGGGGTTCCGGATAAGGGATTACATCGTCGTCAGGCAGCTGGGCAAGGGCGGCATGGGAGAGGTTTGGCTGGCCCGGGACATCTATCTGGACCGGGAGGTGGCGATCAAATTTCTGGATCCCGCCCTTACCGGCGACCCCAGATTTTCCGAGCGTTTCAAACACGAAGCGCAGATCCAGAATCTGCTCACCCACACCAACATCGTGGGTTTCAAAGACTTTTTCCAGGAAGACGGAAATTGGTTCCTGGTGCAGGAGTACGCCCGCGGGATCACTCTGCGTGAGCTGATCAACGCCACCGGCCCCATCCGCGAGGAACGGGCCCTGAACATCTTCCACCAGATCACTGACGCCCTGTCCCATGCCCACGCCAAAGGCATCATCCACCGCGACGTGAAGCCCTCCAACATCATGGTGGACACACAAAACGGCGATACCGTGAAGGTGATGGATTTCGGCATCGCCCGCCTCATGAACGACATCCACCTCACCCAAACCGGCGACACCATCGGCACAGTTTATTACATGAGCCCGGAGCAGGTGATCGCCGCCAAGGACATCGACCACCGCAGCGACATCTATTCCGCCGGCATCGTCCTCTACGAAATGCTCAGCGGCAAGCTGCCCTTCAATGTGGACACCTCCAGCACTTTTCACATCCAGGATGCCATCGTCAACAAGGATGTTCCCGACCCCCGCGATGTTTATCCCAACATCAGCGAACGCGCCGTGGCCCTGCTGCGCCGCCTCACCGCAAAGGACAGGGAACAGCGTCCGCACACTTTTTCGGACCCGAACACTTTCCAGGCTCCCAATCCCGCCAGCCAGCCCCAGCCCCTGTACCCGCAACCGGAGCCAATTCCCAGCGAGCCCGAAGCCGCTTTCACCGAAAAGAGGAAAGGTGGCAAAACCGGTTTGTGGATAACGCTCGGGTTGGTTCTGGCCGTCGGTTTGGCAGTGTTTTTCGCGCTCAGAGACCAATCTGGCGCCCGTGAACTGGAGCGGGTGCGCCAAACATCAACTTTCGTGGCCGTGCAGGGCGGCGAGTTCGAGATGGGCTCGGAACAGGGCGATCTGGACGAACTGCCGGTGCACAGCGTTTTGGTTTCCGGTTTCCACATCGCCAATTATGAGGTCACCCAGGACCTTTGGGAAACCGTGATGGGTAACAATCCCTCCCAGAATCAGGGAGGGGCGCTGCCTGTGGAAAACGTCTCCTGGGAGGATGCGCTGGAGTTTTGCAACGCCCTCAGCGAGCGTGAAGACCGCGAACCTTGCTACAGGATCAAAGGCGCCAGCACCACCTGCGACTGGAAGGCCAACGGCTACCGGCTGCCCACTGAAGCGGAATGGGAATTCGCCGCCCGCGGCGGAAACTACAGCCAGGGTTACATCTACAGCGGCTCCAATGATATCAGCGAAGTGGCTTTCTCCAACTCCTCAGACGCCGGCCGCACCCGTCCCGTGGGCAAAAAGAGCCCCAATGAGCTTGGCCTCCACGACATGAGCGGAAACGTTTGGGAATGGTGCTGGGACAGCTACGGTGAGGATTATTACAGCGCCAGCCCCTACGAAAACCCCCGCGGGACCAAAGCGGATCATATACGTTGCATGCGCGGCGGAGCCTGGAACAGAAATGAAGGACGTTGTCGCACATCAGACCGCGGTAAAGGTTCATATGATTACAAAAACTCCAACCTGGGCTTCAGACTGGTACGCTCCAGCATATAAAGCTGTAAGCCCCTCGGAGAAAAGTTTTCGGGAGTTGTGGCCCGGTGCGGTAGGCCCGGCCAATCCCGCGGTGGATTTAAAATTCCAGGCTTAGTTTGATCCCCTTCAGATCGGGGGCGGGCGTCAACGCCATGCGGGGAGTGCTGTTCAAGGTCAGCCGCGCGGAGAGGTAACCGATCACGGCACCGCAAAAAACATCGCTGGCCCAGTGCTCATCCCCGTTCACCCGGGACCAGGATGCCAAAACTGCCAGACCATAGACCAAAGGGGCAACCCAGGCTTGTTCGGAATACTGCTCCGCCAGTACCGGCGCCACGCTCCAAACCAACGTGCTGTGGCCGGAGGGAAAGGAATCGTGGCGCAGGGAAAAACCACCTTCGGGCCAGAAATCTCCGTCACTGGCCCCGCCAGGACGCTGCCTCTGGCTGGCCAGCTTCAGGCCCTCACTGGCCGCGGAGGCCAGGAGCATGCTTTTCAGGCAGAGCAAACCGGTGTCCACGCTTTTGTCGGAACCGGCCAGACAGCCGGCCAAAGCCGTTACCCCCGCCGCGGGGAAGAGGATCCACTTGTCGCCCGCGTAGCCCAAGCCGTGCAAGGCGGCGTCGTTCCAGCCGATCCTGTGGTTCTGGGTGAAATCCCTGATCTGGGGGTCGGCCCAAACCAGGCTTCCTGCCACCAAGACCACTCCGCCCGCCGTGAGCCAATCCTGGGTTTGCCAGCGCGCCGGGGCCGTTGCAGCCTCTTTCACGCTGAACGGATATGAGGCCAGATACCGCCGGAAATGGCCGCTCTCCGCCTCCCCGCTCAAAGCGGAAGCGCAGAGCAAGTTCACAGCCAGGACCACGATCCATCTTCTTGTCATGCCCCACCCCTTTTCCACCTCTGCTATTTCGTCAAGCAATAATCCTGCCGAAGGAGGCACAAAACGTTTTAACTTGATATTTAGCAATAATATCCCGCCCTAAGCCCCATCCCCCTCACTTCCCCTTGACTTCCCGCTTACTTCCCGCCTGACAAGCGGGAAGTAAGCGGGAGGCGAGTGAGAGGCGAATGGGACAGGGCAAAGGAGGGGGACGGCAAAGAGCCGGTGAAGATCCCGCGGCGCTTGCGACCACCCCTCATCCATAGTGGGTAACAAATTCCCGGAAACCCAGGCCTTGACAAGCTGGGAAGGATCGGGAACCCGGGAGGGCGCGTAAACCATTATGGGATTGACAAAATACCCCCTTTGAAAAGACTGGCGCCAAAAGCAACCGGGAAGTAAACCGCCGAATGAGGAAATACATCGTATCGATCGTGGGTCGTCCGAATGTGGGCAAATCCACGCTGTTCAACCGCCTTTGCAGAAAGCGCTCCGCCATCGTTGACCCGGAAGCGGGGATCACCCGCGACCGCAAATACGAGGACGTGGAGTGGAACGGCAAAGTGTTCAAACTTGTGGACACTGGCGGGATCATATTCGACAGCAGCGAAGCCATGGACAAGATGATCCGCCACCAAGCCCAGCTCGCGATCGACGAATCTGACCTGATCATCTTCATGGTGGACGCCCAGACCGGCACCACGGACATCGACAAGGCCATCGCCAAGATCCTCTTCCCGCACCGCGACAAGGTGATGCTGGTGGCGAACAAGGCCGACAACGAGAAATTCGAGTGGGAACTATACGATTTTCTGCAGCTGGGTTTCGGCGATCCCTTCCCCATTTCCGCCTCGCAGGCCCGCAACACGGGAAATTTCAAGGATGAACTGCTGGCCCTGATCCCGGAAACGCAGAACGCTTACGACAACGACGAGCCTCACAACACCCGCATCGCCGTGGTGGGCAAGCCGAACGTGGGCAAATCCTCGATCGTGAACCTGCTGCTGGGCAACGAAAAACAGATCGTCACCGATGTTCCCGGCACCACCCGCGACGCGGTGGACAGCGTTTTTCGCTATCACGGCAAGGAATACGTGCTGGTGGACACCGCCGGCCTGCGCCGCAAGACCAAGGTCAATTACGGCGTGGAATACTACAGCGTGATGCGCACCATCGAAGCCGTGGACAGATGCGACGTGGTGGTGCTGGTGCTCACCGCGGACGAGGCCATCTCCGATCAGGACGTGAAGATCGCCTCCTATGCCAAACGCCGCATGAAGGAGATCCTGGTGGTTTTCAACAAGTGGGACCT
Source organism: Candidatus Cloacimonadota bacterium (assembly GCA_020532085.1). NCBI lineage: Bacteria > Pseudomonadati > Candidatus Cloacimonadota > Candidatus Cloacimonadota bacterium. Next base: position 26,548 of record JAJBAV010000026.1, read on the forward strand.
GGTGGACAAAGACAACAAGACCACAGGCAGGTTCATCGCGGACCTGCACGAAATGATGCCCTTTCTGCAATTCGCGCCGGTGCAGTTCATTTCCGCCAAAACGGGCCAGCGCATCAACCGGATCATGGAGATGGTGGTGAAGATCGAGGAGGAGAGCGAAAAACGCATCTCCACCAGCGAGCTGAACCGCTTCATGGAAACCGTGGTTGAACATCGCCCCCCCACCCACAGCACCGGCAAGCATGTGAAAATTTATTACCTCACCCAGGTGGCCGTGAAACCTCCAACCTTCGTCTTTTTCTGCAACCAGCCCGCTTTGATCAGCGAAAACTACCGGCGTTTTCTGCACAATCAGATCCGGGAAATGTTCACCTTCGAGGGCGTGAGCATCAAGCTCATCTTTCGCGGCCGGAAGGAAGGAGAGGTGGAGCAGTGACGTCGATCGTGGCGTGGACGCTGATTTGCCTGCTGGCCTATCTGATCGGCAGCATCCCCTTTGGCTGGCTGGCCGGAAAGCTGTTGCACAAAAAAGACATCCGCGCCGGCGGCAGCGGCAATATCGGCGCCACCAACGCCCTGCGCCAATATGGTGTGAAGACCGGTGTGCTGGTGCTGCTGCTGGACCTGCTGAAGGGTTTTGCCGTGGCCTGGCTGCTTCTGAACGTTGTCCCCGGCCTGCTGGGCAATTTTGTGCCCGCGCTGCCCACCGAACGCAATGTGTTTCTGCTGCCTGCTTTGGCGGTGATCCTGGGACACATGTTCCCCGTGTGGCTGAATTTCAAAGGCGGCAAGGGCGTTGCCACCGCCGCGGGAGTCTATCTGGCGCTGGCACCGGTGCCGCTGTTGGCGGCACTGCTGGTTTTTCTGCTGGTCACGGCGCTCAGCCGCTATGTGTCGTTGGGCTCGATCCTGGCCGCGGCCTTTCTGTTTGCGGCAGAGCTTTTGTGGAACATCTTTGTGCTCCGCGAACCGGAATTTCCCTGGCTGACGCTGATCGTGGCCTTGCTGGTGATCTACAAACACAGCCCGAACATCCTGCGCCTGCTGGAAGGCAGGGAAAACAGGCTGAGTTTCGGCAATAGGAGCAAAGCCTGATGTGCGGGATCATGGGAGTTTTCGGCAGCCCGGAAGCCGCCAGCCTGGCCGCTTTGGGGATGTTCGCCGAGCAGCACCGAGGCCAGGAAAGCTGCGGCATGGCGGTTTGCGACGGCAAGGTTTTGCGGCTGCACAAGAGCATGGGACTGGTGAAGGAAGTGTTCACCCCTGAAGTGCTTCAAACCCTGCCGGGAAACATCGCCATCGGCCATGTGCGCTATCCCACCAAGGGTTCCGCCACCGCCTTCAATTCCCAGCCCCATCTGGTGGAGACGCTGTTCGGCCCTTCCTACGCGCTGGCCAGCAACGGCGACCTGGTGAACTACGCCTCCGTCCGGGCCGGTCTGGAAGCTGAAAACGTTTATTTCAAGAGCGACAACGACGGCGAGCTGCTGGTTAAATTCATCGCCTGGCGGATCGCCCAGGGCGACGATCCGGCCGATGCCATCCGGGCCCTGATGCGCGGGATCAGGGGAGCTTATTCGTGCGTATTCGTCACCAGGAGTGAACTTTACCTCTTCCGCGATCCGCTCTCCATGCGTCCCATGGTTTGGGGCAAAACCGCGGAGGGAGCTGTGGTGGTGGCCTCCGAAAGCTGCGCGCTGGACACTTTGCGGGTGAGCGAACGCCGGGAAGTGCCGCCCGCCGGGATCATCCGCGTAAGCCAGGCCGGGATCACGATCCTGGAAAATGACCCCAACCTCTACCGGACCCGGCGCCACAACAGCTACTGCGTTTTCGAACACATCTATTTTTCCCGGCCGGACAGCTTTCACTTCGGCGAAAACGTCTTTGCCGTGCGCGAAAAGATCGGCGCCCTGCTGGCCAAGGAAGACGCAGGCCTTGAAGCGGATTGCGTGGTGCCAGTGCCGGACTCCTCGAATTTCATGGCCGTGGGCTACGCCGCCGCCAGCGGGATACCGCTGTCGCTGGGCCTGATCCGTAACCACTACATCGGCCGCACCTTCATCAAACCGGAACAGACCATCCGCGACGAGAGCGTGCGCCAGAAATTCAACCCCCTGTCCAACTTCTTCGATGGCAAAAAGGTGGTACTGGTGGACGATTCGATCGTGCGCGGGACAACCATCCGCAAGATCGTGCGGATGATCAAGGACGCCGGGGCGAAAGAGATCCATCTGCGCATCGGCTCACCCCAAGTGAAGTTTTCCTGCTATTTCGGGATCGACACACCTCATCCCGAGGAACTGGCCGCCAACCGCTATTCCCTGGACGAGATCCGCGAACGGACCGGGGTGGACAGCCTGAAACACCTGTCTTTGGCCAGCCTGGCCATGTGTTTGAACAAACCTGAAGAATACTGCTACGCCTGCTTTGACGGGCATTATCCCCTGGAGAAGGAATGATCGGCGAACTGCTTGAAAAGTTTGGCGGACAGCGCGTGCTGGTGTTGGGTGACGTGATGCTGGACCAGTATGTGTGGGGACGGGTGGACCGCATCTCGCCGGAAGCGCCGGTTCCCGTTCTGGAAGCGCAAAGCGAGGAGCTGCGTCTGGGCGGCGCGGCCAATGTGGCCCTGAACATCCGTTCCCTGGGCGGGATCCCCCTGCTGGTGGGAGTTACGGGCGCGGACAATGCCGCCGCGGAACTCAAACGGCTGCTGGAGGCCAGAGGCATCTCAGCCGACGGACTGCTGAGCGACCCGGAGCGCTCCACCACTCGCAAAATGCGGATCGGGGCAGCCAATCAGCAGATCGTGCGGATCGATTATGAAAACGAGGACGAGGTGGGCAACGCGCTGCGGGAAAAGGTTTTGGCCAAGGTAAAAGCGCTTCTGGAGGATTGCCGGGCGCTGATCATCGAGGATTACGACAAGGGCCTGCTGACCGGCGAACTGATCAGCCAGGTCTTACGGCTGGCCCTCGATCAGGGTGTTCCCGTGTCCGTGGACCCCAAACTGAAGCATTTTCAGGCCTACGCCGGAGTGGACATTTTCAAGCCCAACTACAAAGAACTTCAGGCGGTGAGCGGCACGGTCTTCAGCTCCGACGAGGAATTTTTCCAGGCCGCCCGGAACCTGCGGCGGGAGATGCGGATCAGACATCTGATCGTAACCCGGAGCAGCCTGGGAATGTACATCTTCAGCGGCGATGACGCCCCGCGGCGCATCCCCACTTTCGCCAGAGAGGTTTTTGACCCCTCCGGCGCCGGCGACACCGTGATCTCCGCCCTCACGCTGGCTTGGATCAGCGGAGCGGACATCGATCTGGCCGCCGAACTGGCCAACCACGCCGCCGGTGTTGTCTGCGGCATCAAAGGAACGGCTAGCGTAACGCCGGCTCAGGTTTTGCAAAGCTACCATGAGCAAAGATAAGATCAAAAGTTGGGAGGAGGCAGCCTTCCTGGCCGGCGAGCTGAAAGCGCAGCAAGCCCGGATCGTTTTCACCAATGGCTGTTTCGATCTTCTCCACGTGGGCCACGCCCAGTATCTGGAACAGGCCAAAGCCCTGGGAGACATCCTGATCGTTGGCCTGAACAGCGATGCCAGCGTGAGCCGCCTGAAAGGCGAGGGACGCCCGGTGATCGCTGAAGCCGACCGGGCCCTGCTGCTGGCGGCCCTCGAAAGCGTGGACATGGTGGTGATCTTCAGCCAGCCCACGCCCCTGGATCTGATCGAGCTGCTCAGACCGGACGTTTTGGTGAAGGGCGGCGACTGGAAACCTGAAGCCATTGTGGGCGCGGACATCGTTTTGGCCGGAGGCGGCGAAGTGCAAAGCCTGCCTTTCAAGGAAGGATTTTCCACCAGCATGCTGATCCGGCGGATCGGGGAACTGCCCCGGGAGCGGAAATTATGAGCGAAGAAACGAAGACAGCCCAGGAAGACGTGGGCACCGTCGTAACGGTGAACGGAACCAGCGTGAAAGTGGAATTGGTTCGCGGCGCCAGCTGCAAATCCTGCTCCATGCGGGGTATGTGCTTCGGGCGCAACACCCCGGCGGTTTTCGACCTGGAAAGCGACTTGGACCTGAGTCCCGGCGACAGGGTGCAGTTGGAAATATCTCCCTCAACCCGGGTGCTGACGTCATTAATGGTGTTTGGGCTGCCTTTGCTCAGCCTCTTCGCCGGATATCTGATCGGGAGCCGCTGGCTGGCGGAGCTTCCCGCCATCGGAATTGCTTTTGGCGCCACGGCGCTTAGTTTTTTACTAATGAAACAGATAGACAAGAAATATGGCAACCGGCTGCAGGTGCGGATCGGGAGAAAGCTATGATCATCAGACTGAACGAGATGGTTTTTTATGGCTATCACGGCGTTCACGACGAGGAACGCAAACTGGGACAGCGCTTCATAGTGAGCCTGGAAATGCAGACCCGTCCGGAAACCGACGCCGCCATCAGGCAGTTGGAAGACACGGTGGACTACACCAAGGTCTATGCCCAGATCCGTGAGATCATGGAATCTCACCAATTCCAGTTGTTGGAAGCCTGCGCCAACATGCTGGCAGACAAGCTGCTGGCGGATTTTCCGCTGATCTGGCAGCTAACCCTGCGCATCCAGAAACCCTCTGTACCGATCCGGGGGATCTTGCGCAGCGTGGAAGTTGAACTAACAAGGAGTCGCTCATGATCGCCTGGCTATGCCTCGGATCAAATCAGTTGAAACCCCGCACCCAAGTGCAAAAAGCGGTGAGGATACTTGCCGCCGATCCCAAGATCCGCGTACTTCGCAAATCGTCGATGGTGCGCACGGAAGCCTATGGCAACGAAGACCAACCGGATTTTCGCAACCAAGTGATCGAGATCGATACCAAATATTCGCCTCTGGACCTTTTGCAGAAAGGCCTCACCGTGGAAATGGAGATGGGCCGGGCGCGCAAGGAACGCTGGGGGCCCCGGGTGATCGATATCGACATTTTGCTCTACGAGGACGAGGTGATGCAGACAATGTCCCTCACCCTGCCTCATCCGGATTTTCATAACCGCCGCTTCGTGCTGGAACTGCTCTGCGAGGTGGACCCAGAACTGAAACATCCGGTGCTGGACAAAACCATGGCCGAACTGCTCGAAGACCTTGGCCCCGCCGAGGAACAGCAATGACGGAACCAGCCGCGCTCATCCTGGCCGCCGGCAAAGGCACCAGGATGAAATCCAACCGGGCCAAGGTGACCTTCCCCATCGCGGATAAACCCATGGTCCAAAGAGTGGCGGACAGCGCTTCAAAGGCAGGCTGCGCAAGGATATGCGTGGTGGTTGGCTATCAAAAGGAAAGCGTGATCGCCTGCCTGGAAAATGACAAGCGCCTGGAATTTGTGGAACAAACCGAGCAACTGGGCACCGGCCACGCCGTGATGATGGCCCGGCCCCTGTTCACAGACCCGGACCAGGACGTGCTGATCCTCAGCGGCGACGTGCCCCTGCTCAGCGCGCAAACTCTGCAGCGGATGCATCAGGAACATCTGGCCTCGGGCTCAGTTTGCACGGTACTCACCGCAGTCCTGGACGATCCGGGCAAATACGGCCGCATCCTGCGCGACGCGGACGGCCGGATCAGGGGGATAATGGAGTTCAAAGATGCCTCGGAGTCGCAACGCTCCATCCGGGAATGGAATACGGGCATCTACTGCTTCCGCTCCGGCGATCTTTTCCACGCCCTGGACCAGATCTCGAACGCCAACCAGCAACAGGAATACTATCTCACTGACGTGGTGGCCATCCTTCACCAGGCCGGGAAAAAAGTGGCCGGGGTGGAGCTGGAAAATCTGGTGGAAGTGGCTGGGGTTAACTCCCAGGAACAGCTGGCCGCCTTGGAAGACCAGTTCGTGGATGCCATCCGCAAGCGCTGGCTGAACAACGGGGTGATGATCCACAATCCGCAAACCGTGTTCATCGGTGACGACGTCGTCCTGGAACAGGACGCGGAGGTCTGCCAGAACACCGTGATCAAAGGCCACAGCCAAATCTGCGCCGGCGCCCACATCGGCCCCGGTTGCTTTCTGGCAGATAGTTACGTGAGTGACAACGCCATTCTGGAAGGGCACAACGTCTTGGTGGACGCCCATATCCCGGAAGGCCACATTTTGGAATTTGGCGAGCAAGTGATCGAAGAGACCTTCAATGACTGACGGTTATCTCTACTCCCCCTGGCGGCTGGATTACATTCAGGGCGAAAAACCTGAGGACTGTGTCCTTTGCCGCTTTCGGGAAACGGGGCGGGACACCGAAAACCTGATCGTTTTCCGCGGGGAGCACTGCTACGTGATGCTTAACCGCTATCCCTACAACAACGGCCACATCATGCTGGTGCCCTACCTGCACGCGAAAACCCTGGGCGAACTGCCGCCCGCAGTGATGACCGAGCTGGGGCGACTGCTCCAGAGCAGCGAACAGGCTCTTACCCAAGCCTACAACTGTGACGGCATCAACATCGGCATAAATCTGGGCCGCGCGGCAGGCGCCGGGATCGATGAACACCTGCACATCCATCTGGTGCCGCGCTGGAACGGGGATTGCAACTTCATGAGCGTTGTGGGCGGAAAACGCGTGATCCCGGAAGCCTTCGAGATCACTTGCGAGCGCCTGCGCCAAGCCTTCGCGAATCTGCCGGGACAGGAATAAATTGGCCGGTTCACGCAAGCGCTTGCGAACCCATTCCCTGAAAATGCCCCTGCTGTGGCTGGCGGTGGTTTTGCTCAGCCTGGTGCTGGCTTATCTGATCTATGTCCAGATCATAGTTCCGGGCAGAAATTCAGCCAGCCTTCAGGAAGAAAACCTGCCCGCCCTCAAAGTGGTGGTGAAAAACGGCTGCGGAGTGGAAAACCTGGCCACCGACTATTCTGACTACGTCAAAGACAAAAACATGGATGTGGTAAGCATGGGCGACACGCCTCAACCCATCTGGAACAAAAGCGTGATCGAGGTGAAAACGGACGATAAACAGGACCTCGCCCGCCTGCAGAAAATGACCGGCATCAAGCGCTACACGCTGGCTGTGGATCCTGATGCCCCCGCCCCCTTCGTGATCATTTTGGGGGACGATTTTGAAGAGTACATGAAACCATGAACAAGGAGACAAATTTGGCGGAAAACGCTAAACTCGAAGCCGTGCTCACCTGGCTCGCGGAAAAACAAGCGGAGAACATCCGGGTCTATGATGTAGCCAAAAACAGCGCTTACACCGATTTCATCGTTGTCTGTGAAGGCTCCGCGGACCTGCACAACAGGGCCATTGCCAACCACGTTTTGGACATGGCCAAAGAAAACAAGCTCCAGGTGCTGGGCAAGGCCGGCCTGGATTTCGGCGTTTGGGTGCTGTTGGACCTCGGTGACGTGGTGATCCACATTTTCCTGCCCCAGAAAAGAGAATACTACAAGATCGACGAGTTCTTCACCGAGCTGGCCGGTCTCAGCGATAAAGAGAAGCCACATGATCAAGCACCTACTGCATGACAACATCCGGGAAATCCTGACAGCTCTGGAACTTATCTGCAGCCGCGATTTCACGGTGGAAGTGCCCAACAATCCAGAGAACGGAGATTATTCCACCAACGCCGCCATGGTTTTGGCCAAGGAAAACAAAACTGCGCCAAAAAAGCTGGCGGAAAAGCTGGTGAAAGAACTGCGCAAGAATAAGTTTTACAAATCGGTCGAGATCGCCGGACCCGGTTTCATCAATTTCCGGCTCTCCACTTCCCTGTTCCAGAAGATGCTGTGGGACGTTCACGAGTCCGGCGCGGAGTTTGGCGGCTCGGAATATGGCCAGGGCGCCAAGGTGCTGCTGGAATTCGTGAGCGCCAATCCCACCGGTCCGCTCAATATCGTCAGTGCCAGGGCCGCTGCTTACGGCGACACCCTCTACCGGGTGATGAAAAAGGTGGGGTACCAGCCCGCGCGGGAGTTTTACATCAACGACGCCGGCAATCAGGTGGACATCCTGGCGGAAAGCCTGGAGCTCCGTCTGCGCGAGATCCACGGCGAGAACATCGGCGAATTCCCTTATGAAGCCTATCACGGCGAATACGTGAAGCACCTGGCCCACAAGCTGAACGCGGCCGAAGGCGTGCGCATCTTCATGCTGCCGGAAAAAGAACGCACGGAACGCCTGAAGGAATTCGCGCTCAACGAACTGCTGGAAATGCAGCGTCTCAGCCTGGAAAAATTCGACGTCTTCTTCGAAAGTTGGGTCTCGGAAAAGACCCTGCGCGCGGAAGGCGTGGTGGAAGAGGTGCTCAGCTACCTCACGGAGGCTGATTGCACCTATGAAAAGGAAGACGCCATCTGGTTTTCCTCCACCAAATTCGGCGATGACAAGGACCGCGTGCTGATGAAAAGCGACGGCTCCATCACCTATTTCGTGCCGGACCTGGCCTACCACCTCACCAAGATCCAGCGCGGCTACACCCAGTTGATCGACGTTTTCGGCCCCGACCACCACGGCTATGTGCCCCGGCTCAAAGCCGCCTTCCGGGCCCTCAAATACGACGAGGACATGCTGGAGATCATCTTCCTGCAGCAGGTGAATCTCTTCGAGAGTGGCGAGCGCGTGAAAATGAGCAAGCGCGCCGGCAAGATCGTAACCATGGACGACCTGCTGAACGTGGTGGGCAAAGACGCCGCCCGCTATTTCTTCATCGCCCGCAAAGCCAACGCCCATCTGAATTTCGACCTCGAGCTGGCCTTGCAGCAGAACAATGAAAACCCGGTTTACTACTGCCAGTATGCCCACGCCCGCATCTGCTCCATCCTCAAAAAAGCGCGCAAGGATAAAGTCTATCCCCGCTCTTACAAACCGGAGCTCACCCACAAGCTGAACAAACCGGACGAACTGGCCCTGATCCAGAAACTCACCGATCTGCCCGAACTGCTGCAGCTGATCGCCCAGCATCGCGAACCCCACCGCCTGGCAACCTACACTGAGGAACTCTGCGGCCTCTTCCACCGTTTCTACAACAAATACCAGGTGGTGAGCGCCAAGAATAAGGAACTCTCACAGGCCCGCCTGCTGCTCATCGAAACAGTTAAAGACGTTCTGGCCCTTTGCCTCGACCTGATGGGCATCAGCGCACCGGAAAAAATGTAATGCCCGAACCGCCCATCATCCGGCCCCTGCGGGAATCCGACCTTCCCGCCATCCTGCGGATCGAAAACCTGGTGTTTCGCCCGCCCTGGCCGGAAGAGGCTTTTCAGGCCTCCGAATGCACTCAAAGCTGGGTGATAAGCGCCGGGGATGACTTGCGCGGCTACATCATTTACCACGTGGTGCCGGATGAGGCCGTGATCGTCAATTTCGCCATCGCCCCGGAGTTCTGGCAGCAGGGGCTGGGCGCGCAATTGCTGGAACACACGCTGAACATAATGCAGGAAAGCGGCATCAGCGCGGTATATTTGGATGTGCGCCGTTCCAATCTCGCCGCCTTGGTGCTTTACGCCAAGTACGGCTTCAGAACCCTGGGCGTGAGGAAAAACTATTATTCCGAGCCAGTGGAAGACGCTCTGGTGATGGTGCGGCACACCCATGGATGAAAGAATGAGAGATTACGATTTTCTGGTGTTGGGCAGCGGGATCGCCGGTCTGGTTTACGCCCTGCAGGTCTCCCGGCTGGGCCGGGTGGCTGTGGTCACCAAACGCGGGTTGTTCGATTGCAACACCGACTACGCCCAAGGCGGCATCGCGGCTGTTCTGGATGCCCAGGATTCTTTTGTGAAGCACTGCGAGGACACTTTCGCCGCAGGCGCCGAACTGGGCAAAAAACAGGTGATCCGCCAGATCATCACAGAAGGCCCCAAACTGATCCAGTACCTCATCGACCTGGGCACCGATTTCACCCTGCGCGACGAAAGTTACGACAACCGCCTGGAAAACCTCTCCCTCACCCTCGAAGGCGGCCACACCCACCGCCGGGTGGCCTACGCGGCCGATTCCACGGGTCATCAGATCATGGAAGCCCTGATCGAGCGTTGCCGCGAAAATTCAAATATTGACATCTTTGAGAACAGCATCGCCATCGACCTCATCACTCAGCACCATGTGGTGCAAACCCACGGCTTCGTGCCCGGCATTTCCTGCTGGGGTGCCTACGTGCTGGACGAAACAACCAACGCTGTGCACATCTTCCGCGCCCGCAAGACCATGCTGGCCACCGGCGGCGCTTCCCAGATCTATGCCCACAACACCAATCCGGCGGTCTCCACCGGCGACGGCATGGCCATGGCCCGCCTGGCCGGGGCACGGCTGGCAAACATGGAATTCGTGCAGTTTCACCCCACCGCCTTTTGGAGTCCTGGCGGCGAAACCTTCCTCATCAGCGAAGCCGTGCGCGGAGAAGGGGCCATCCTGCGCCTTCAGGACGGTACCGCCTTCATGGAAAACTACCATCCCAAGGGCAATCTGGCCCCCAGGGACATCGTTTCCCGGGCGATCGACGCCGAGCTCAAAAAGCGCGGCGAGAAATTCTGCTGGCTGGACGCCACCGGCATCCCGGCCGAAAAACTCCACACCCATTTTCCCTACATCGAAAAACGCCTCCAGGATAATGGGATCGATTTCACCCGTGACCCCATCCCCGTGGCCCCGGCCGCCCACTATTTCTGCGGCGGAGTGCTTTCCACCATCGACGGCATCACCGACATCCACAACCTCTTTGCCGCCGGTGAAGTGGCCTGCACCGGGCTGCACGGCGCCAACCGCCTGGCCTCGAACTCGCTGCTGGAAGCCCTGGTGATCGGCTGGCGCGCCGGCAACCATCCCTCAAACCTGGACACCGTGGTCTTTCCGGAGCTGCCGCCCTGGAAACTGATGGATGTCTTCAATGAAAATGAGTGGGTGGTGATCTCCCACAACCGCGAGATCATCGGCACCATCATGGACGGATATGTGGGCATCCGCCGCTCCCGGCGCCTGCTCAAATATGCCCTTTCCCGCATCGAGAACATCTACAACGAAGTGAACAACTTTTACCAGCACAATGCCGTCCGCCGGGAAGTGGTGGAAACGCGCAACCTGGCCATCATCGCCATCGCCGTGATCCGCAGCGCCCTCTCGCGCCGGGAAAGCCGCGGCGCCCACTTTCTAATCGACAATCCCGGGCGCGACGACGCCCTCTACAAGATCGACACCATCATTTAAGGGATATCATGAGAGGTCTTTTCATCACATTTGAAGGCATCGAGGGCAGCGGCAAAAGCACCCAGATGGTGCTGCTGGGCCAAAAACTCACGCAGCGCGGGCTGCCTGTGCTGCTTTCCCGCGAGCCTGGCGGACCGCCCATCGCCGAAGCCATCCGCTCTTTGCTGCTGGATCCCCAGCGCCGCGAGATGCTGCCCGAAACAGAACTGCTGCTCTACTGCGCCAGCCGCGCCCAGCATACCGGCGAGTGGATCCTGCCCGCCCTCAAAGAGGGAAAAACCGTGCTCTGCGATCGCTATTACGATTCCACCTTTGCCTATCAGGGCGCCGCCCGCGCCCAAAACCTCGAATTCATCCGCCTCCTCACAGATTTTGCCACCTTCAGCACCGTTCCCCAGCTCACTTTTCTCATCGACCTGCCCGTGGCCGCAGGGCTGGCCCGCATCAACCACCGCCAGCTCGACCGCCTCGAACAGGAGGACATCTCTTTCCACGAACGGGTCCGCGCCCAGTATCTGGACCTCGCCAGGATCCATTCCGACCGCTTTGTGGTGCTGGATGGCTCCCTCCCCATAGCGGATATCCATACCTCTGTAATCACAACTGTTTTAAGCCACTTAGGAGAATCCAGTGAACAATAAAAAACAAAAAACCGCCCTGATCACCATCGCCGCCGTGTGGCTGCTCTCCGCGGTGATGCTCTTCACCGCCACCAGCGTCTTTGCCCAAACCCAAACCAACGGCACCGACCTCTATTCCCAACTGGGGCTCTTCAGCGAAGTGCTCAGCAAACTGAAGCAAAGCTACGTCACCGAGCTCAGCGACGAAGAACTGATCAAGGCCGCCATCATCGGCATGCTGGGTTCCACCGACCCCCACACGAACTACTTCACCAAAAGCGAATACGATGATTTCACCACCTCCACCAAGGGTTCTTTTGGGGGACTCGGCATCCAGATCGACAAGATCGGCGACTACGTTACCGTGATCTCGCCCATCGAGGGTACCCCCGCTTTCAAGATGGGCATCACCGCCGGCGACAAGATCATCCGCGTGGACGACAAGAACATCGTGGGCGTCACCACCGACGAGGCCATCAAATACATGCGCGGCGAGGTGGGCACCAATGTGACCATCACCATCAGCCGCCCCGGAGTCGCCAAGCCCCTGGAATTCCGCATCACTCGCGAAACCATCAAGATCAAAAGCGTGCCCTACAGCTTCAAGCTGGATAGCGGCGCCGGCTATCTGCGCCTCAGCCAGTTCAACGAAAACACCGCCCAGGAACTCCGCGCCGCCCTCACCGCCCTCGAAGCCGAAGGCATCAACGGCCTTATCATCGATCTGCGCTGGAATCCCGGCGGCCTGCTCGACCAGGCGGTGGACACCGTGAACGAATTCATCGGCGCCAACAAACTGGTGGTGGAAACCAAGGGACGCATGCCCTCGGCCAACCGCCAATACCTCACCCGCAACCCCACCAAGACCCGCGACTACCCCATCATCGTGCTGGTGAACGAAGCTTCCGCCAGCGCCTCCGAGATCTTCGCCGGTTCCCTGCAGGATTGGGACAAGGGCCTGGTGCTGGGCAAAACCACCTTCGGCAAAGGCAGCGTGCAGCAATTGATCCCGCTGATCAACGGCAACGGCATCAAGATCACCACCGCCTATTACTACATCAAATCAGGCCGCTGCATCCACAAGAAGAGCAACGACAAGATCCTGCTGGGCAAAGAGATCTCCGCCTCGGACATCAGCGCCGAGGAAGAGCTCAACCTCAAGCAGATCTACAAAACCGTGAACAACCGCGAAGTTTACGGCGGCGGCGGCATCACCCCGGACATCGAGGTCGAGGGCGAGCCCATGACCAATTTCGCCGTGGAACTGCGCCGCCAGAACACTTTCTTCAATTTCGCCGTGGACTACATGGTGGAGAAAGACCACAGCATCAGCCGCAACTTTGTGGTGGACGACGCCCTCCTGAACCGCTTCCTCTCCTACGCCTCAGCCCACGACATCAAATACACCGAAGCCGATCTGGACAGCACCCGCGCCTACATCCGCACCGTGCTGAAAAGCGAGCTGCTGCGCAACGTCTACGGCGACCTTGAGGCCTACAAAACCACCATCCAGCTTGACAAGCAGTTCCAGGAGGCCGTGGCCTTGCTGAACCGGTTCCGCTCCATGGAGGATCTTTTCGCCCACGCCACGGAGATAAACAAAAACTGATGCAGGCTTCGCCCTCCGGGGCGGTATAACCTGTGGAGTTACATAGAGTGATACATATATGGAATGGCCTGTCCAGGCCTTACAACGGCCAACCGGGCCATTCCATGCTTTAACAGCCAGTTACATGAAACATACAAGGAGTTTGAAGCCATGAAACATCTGCTCATCAGCATCGCCCTTCTGGCCCTCAGTTTCGGCGCTTTCGCCCATCCCGCCAGCGAACTGCAGGCCTCCTACACCGCTTCCACGCAAACTTTGAAGCTCAGCTTCGAACACAGCGTGAAAAACCCCCTGGACCACTACATCCAAAGTATCGAGATCCGCCACAACGGCACCATGATCATCTCGCAGGTGGCCAGCGCCCAGGATACGGCCTCCGGGGGCGAATACATCTACAAGATCCCCAACCTGAAAAAGAACGACAAGATCGACATCACCCTCATCTGCAACAAAAGCGGCAGGAAAACCGCTTCCATGGTTTTAAAGTAATCAATTCCCATCCATCTCCCCATTCAAAATCCGGGACGGCCTCCCCAAGGCCGTCTTTTTTTGCTCTTTTTCAAACCGAGGGGGCGGATGGATCGGCTGGATACGTAACTTTCAACCACCCGCTCCCGCTCCGCTGGAGTCGAGCGACGCGGGAGCATCGACTACAGCGGTCAAAGGAAGTGGCAGACGTCCCCGCCAGCCATGGCCATGGCTGGTTATTCCCGCCAGGCCTGGATTCCGTCACTGCGTTCCAAAATGACGCGGGTTGGGGGCGAGGCGGTGATGGCCTGGATTCCGGGGCCCCGGCGTTGAAACGCCACCCCGGAATGACAGTCAGTTTGGAACCCTGTAACCAGTCCGCGTGAACCATTTCCATCCGTGGAATCTGTGCGAGCCCCTTCTATATCCGCGTGAATCATGATGATCCGCGTCATCCGCGTTCAATTGATACCGCGTGCTTCCACGCTAAACATTTTCATCTGTGAAATCCGTGGGATCTGTGCGAGACTCCCTTCCCCTTCCTGCTTCCACTCCAGTTTCAGCCTTTTGCGCCGCCCGGAAGCCGCCCGCACTCGGCGCGGGGATCATGCGGGAGCGATGTGGGGCACATATTCACGCGCTTAAACATAACCCTCTAGATAAGACCTTTGCACATAATCCTCAGGGTCTGGTTAAAAAGTAAGAGCATTTAGGATCAAAAAGTAGTTTTTGAAATCTGCAAATAATTCTTGACAAAATAGATAGGCTCATATTTTGTCACTC
>JAJBAV010000027.1 GCA_020532085.1 Candidatus Cloacimonadota bacterium
TCCACAGGGCGTAGTTGGTGGGCGGAAGCTGCGTTTTGGGCACGTTTTCCATGCCGTTGCGCTGGCTGTACTCTTTCAGGTCCGCCTTGTACTCCGCCGAAGCGTTGGACCACAGCTCGGCCAGGTTTTTGCCCACGCTGCCCACAAGGGCGTTGTTGGCGGTCAGCCGCGGATACACGTAATCCCGACCGATGCACAGCTTGTCGTCGCGGTAGCTGCCATAGACCATCTCGTCGATGGTGCCGCTGTAGGTGGCGATGCCGTATTTGAATCTTACCTTCATGGCTTTGTCCTCCTTGTTTGGATTCGGGGTCCGCTTTTTCGCTCCGCGCGCGAGTAAAAAAACTTCCCTCTATAAACGTGCGTATGAGAAAAACAGGGGTACGCAAGGGGAATATCGCCACCAAGGGGGATCATCGGGATCAAGAGGGGTTCACGCTGATGGCACGGATGGCGCGGATGGGTTGTAGGGGTTCAAACCAGCCTGTCATTCCGGGGTGGCGTTTTAACGCTGGGGTCCCGGAATCCAGACGGTCTATCCGCCCAGCCTCAGCCTGTCATTCCGGGGTGGCGTTTTAACGCCGGGGCCCAGGAATCCAGACGGTTTGGCTAATGCCCTGGGAAGGTGTCGATGCAGACTGCGTCTGGATCGACCCCGCATTGGCCTGTGTCTAGGATGGGCTATTCCCGCCAGGGCTGGATTCCGGGTCTTCGCGTGCTGTCGCGCGCGTCCCCGGAATGACACTCCGAGGCTAAGTGGCGACGTTTACATCCGTACAATCCGTTGAATCCGTCGCATCCGTAGGAAAAAACAACTGCCTGGCTGTGGTCACATCCGGCGATATTTCCCCAAACATTTGCGGAATAGTGTTTTGCGCCGCAAGCACCCCGATCCCGTTCCAACCGGCTTGATTCCTATCTCCAAAGCCTTAAAGGGGTTCCGGAAAAAAAGCTGAAAAACACCCGGAAATAGCTTGACAGGGTATTCAGCGAAAATATTTTGGCGACGGCAGAACGATTTTGCCCCGGCCTTTCCGGCAAGCCGCTGCCACGGTTTCGGATAGCCAACCAGGGCAAAAAAAAAGCCCCTCAGGGGGCGCGAAATTTACAAAAGCCGGCAGTGCTGCCACACCACCGGCAGAGCTTGTTACCGTTATAAGGCAGTAGCTTTTGTCTTTCTATGGCGGTTCTGGTTTCTGTCAAGGAAAATTGTGGAAGGATGTGGATGGATGTGGATAACTTTCCACCCCCAGCTTCCGCAAGCGGCACGCTCCGGCGGGGAGTAACGATGCTGAAACCGGCATTATCTCAAATGTTCAGGCCGGACGCCAGTTTAACCGGAGCGTCCAACCCCGGCGACAACGCCGACCCCGACCCCAGCCCTCAAAGGAGAGGCGATGACCCCCAGGCAATCTGAACAAGGTCTGGAGAACTATGAACTGAACCGCGCCCTGGCCTGGCTCAAGGCCAGACGGCGCAAACTGCTGGGCGCCAGATTGGCGCTGAGCGCTTTTTACACGCGCGAGCCGGCCAACCGCGAATTCCAGGCTCCTTTGGCGGAAGATGATTGCGATTGGAACGGCTACTCCCACGGCGTGATCCGCGAACAGCTGGTCCCGATGACGGATAACCGGGCCCTTTACGAATGCCGGAAGCGCGCCAGACAGTTGCTTAAAGCGATTGCCGCCCACCTCGATCTCGGCCATCAGGACCAGGCCGACGCCTGCGCCGGCGAGCTGCGGGCCATCCGCGCCTTCCTGGCTGAGGTCAACACCCCCCAAGGACGCATCAGGAGCTTCGTTACCACCCGCGTGAAAAACTACCAGGCGAACATGCAGGCCTGGTACTATCTCCTGGCCAAAGCGGAAAAAGAAGCCCCGGAGGTGTTCAAATTCCTCCTGGCCCACGTCCGGCCGGGAGATCCCTTCCTCTGGCTGGAATGAATCCAGCGGCGGAGGATGAAAACTGGCCGCCACTGACCAATGGCGGCCTCTAAAGAATTAGCGGACGGATCAACACCCCGTCCGCTTTTTCGTTTGTACCATAAGCTTCAGCTTGTTGGGTGCCCGGAATTCATTCCGAGGCACAAAAGATTTATCAAAACAGAGGGACAGAGAGACAGAGAAAAGCCATGCTCCGCCGTGTCATTCCGGGGTGGGGGCCCCGGAATCCAGGCCACGCGGGAATAGCCAAAAAGAATGGGTCGCGGAATAGCACGGAACCAGAGAAGATGCTTGAAAAAAGATCACCCCTCACTTGGACGGTTTGAACCCCACCTCTTTCTGTCTTGGGGCGGGCGGCTCCATCAGTTGCCGAATGGCGCCCACTATCTCCAGGATGGCGGTGTCGTGTTCGCCCAGCCTTGCTTCGATCTGTGCCAGCTTACGGGTGAGTTCCTTATACTGCATCGCCAGGGCGCGGAGTTTGATGAAAGCCCGCACCACAAAGACGCTCATTTCCACAGCCTTGGGAGTATTCAGCACCGAAGCCGCCATGATCGCCCCGTGTTCCGTGAAGGCGTAGGTGCTGTCCGTCGTCCTCCCCAACTTGAGGTTGCAAATTGCGACTTCAAGATTGGTGGGATGGCTGTCAACATCCGGCACTCGGGAGTTGAAAGATATCTCAGTGTTTGATTTCCAACAAGATAGCGCTCACTTCTACTAAACAGATATAGACATAATCATTGATAGACTAAAATTCTACGGCGTATGTAACTATCAAAGCAGTTTTCCTGATTTCTTCTGTTTTTGTGTCTCCCTTGAGTTTCAAGAAAGCAGGGATATCCACGCTTAGATGGTGCTCAGCCATGTGCTTTGTTTCTTCTGATAGCGTGACCTTGAAGTCAAACTTTTCGAGTCTGTTATCAGCATTTAGCCGTTGATTGATCCAAGAATTCAGAATGAAATCCTTAGCTAGTTTGTTGCGTACCAACAGCTCTCGCGCTTTCTCTATGTTGGGTTTTCCGCTGGGGTACTCCGCTTCAAGACCAATAAACTTGCATAGACTTTTCTCATCCAGATTCAGTGATTTATACTTTCCTTTGACTTTTGGATTCTTTGCATCAAACTCTATTTCTCTGGTTTTCTTTTCTTGGACCACATCGAGTTGGCTCAGGTGTATTTTCCGACAACCTAATAGCTGCAATAACTCAGCTACTATCATGTGCTTGGCAATAGAAAAGGTGTATAAAGCCTGGGATGTTGTCTCGTACATGACTTCGGAATAGGGGCTTTGCATTAAAACTGTGTCTGGCGCAATGAGTTCACCAAGTAAATTCACATAATCGGGATCCGATCTTATCTGATCATAATCGGAAACTAATATACTCGAGTTTGCGCGCAGTCCTCCGTCTCCTTTGTTTAGCATCCTAAGGTATTCAGGGTGCGATAAGATCATAATTATCTTTCTACTTCCCGGCTCCGCTACCAGATAATTTTTGTCAGACATTTTTTTACCTCCTTTCTTACTGATTCCAATAGACTTAGTAAAGGTTTTCGTATGGGCTTTACCTTTTGTTTAGATAGATTATAACCAACAACAAGACTATTAACAATGCCAGTGTCGATACTAAGATCACCCGTATGAAGCGTTTTTTTTTTTGATTCTGGATAGTTTGGAATACTGTATGAAATTCTTTGAGGGTGTTCTCAGGAAAAGTCCTTGATAGTGACTTCGCAAAATCTTCCAGTTTAGTTCTTAGGTTATCCCATTCATTTTCAGCGTATGAAAACACATTCTCTACAAACATCGTGATGATGGCATACCTGTTCGCGGGATCAGTCTCATTATTTCTGACATTCAAGACCGCGTCGTTTTTATGTATGTACAAGTCTACATTGCCATCGGTGCCACGAATATTTCGACCTTCTGTCGTTACCCGGGACGCGGACACGATTACTTCTTGAATGCCAGATTCGATCGTGATGTATTCACCCTTTTCCGTTGCGTCATAGAACAGATCCCTGGTCATATGGCCGAGATCCTTGGTCCAGAAATAAATACGTGATTTCATCAGTTCTCCTTTAAAAGTTTCAAAGCTTGGATAACTACTGATTCCGTCTCATCGAACCCATCCAGTCCTCCAATCACTAGTCTGTTCGCCATCTGTCTGCTGATCTCTGGAACCTTTGTAAGTAACTCATCTTTGAATCTGTCAAACATGTCTCTTCCTTTCAGCATCGATCCCTTTTCGTGCCAAGGTATCCAATCAGCATGGGTTCCTACCAGTACTATCTTTTTCGGAGATTTCTTTATCCAATCATTGATCTGGCAAAAATCATCCCGTATTCTTCTAACTGATCTTTTCTTATAGTTATCGTAAAACATAGATAGCTTCTCGAATTGCTCTCCATTGATGTCGAAATCAGGGTGTTCATAAGGAAATCCTGTATCTTTCAGATACATGCCAAAATAAATTGTGAATTGCTTGAATTTCTTCTTAAGGCTGATGTCATCGACATTAAAATATCTGATAATATCCTTAAGCTCCATGCCATATATTAGATCTGCGCGAAATAGGTACATAGCAAAATCAGAATCTTTAAGTCTTATCTCCCAGAGATTTATTTGGTCGTCAGCTCCTGATTCATCATAGAGATATTTTACAAATATTTTTGCATCTTTGAATTTCTTTGACACTTTGAGCTTTCTTTCTGAATTTACGCGATTGTATTCCTCTTGGTATAAGCCTGTTTGTATGAAATTGGCAATGACAGATTTCCCCACAAATCTCTCACCCATTATACAGATGGTTTTACCGTGGAAGTATTTCCATATTTTTCTCCATAAAATAGCGTACAAAATGGGTCCACCAATTATAATAACAAAAGGCACCGCTAAGGGTATTGGCATATAACACCTCCCATATCTTCCAGAATTAGCTTATGTCCTAAAACACTAAAATTACACCTAAATGAAACCAACAATCTTGTCAATTGTTTTCTGTTTAAACTCTGATACTCGGTTTTGGGACATGATTGTAAAGATGTCCCCTGCCTGCACGCGGAGCCAAATCATAATGGCTTTACCTCAATGGATATCGCCCTGTTAACCCATTTCATTTTGTCTAATTTTTCATTAATTCCCTGCCTGGCGCCCGGAACACATCATAAACCCGGAATCCCCGAATCGGCAGCCGCCATTTTAATATTTCTAATTTTTTAATAGTTCCCTGTCTGGTGGCCTTTTCACTCACCGGCTCCAGAACCAGGACGAGGAACATGTAAGATACTGATATATATACTATATAGATATAATATATACTAATATAGTAGGTATTAGTAGTTATATAGGTATATATATGTTATATATAGTCTTATCTTGAACAACTGTCACTTATCCACATCCGGCATCGACCTCCGGCTCCGAGACAGGGAACTATTAAAAAATTAGAAAAATTAAAACGCCCTGTGAGGGTGTAAAAGCCAGGGAAATGTTAGAACAATTAGAAACATTAAAACAGAGGCAGGGCAACTTTCGCCACCCTGCCTTCCTTGCTTGGTCAGGAGATATCCACGTCGTTCAATACGGGATTGAGGCTGTAAACCATGCTGACTCTGTTTCGGTACCCCGAATCTCTTTCATGGAAGATTATCGCCTGCCGCTCCACCAGGCTCTCCACACACTTGCGGAAATCCCGGGAGGGCATCCTTGATTTGCAGAGCAGGCGGGAATGCCCCAGTTCCTGCCCCGGCGCTTTTTGGAGGATCTTCAACAGGTGGCGTTCCTCATCCAGCTTGCTTCCTTCGGTTAGCTGCTTCAGGAAGGGCCGGGTGTTCTCGTAGTAATACTGGCAGAGATACCAGGCCTCTTTGGCGGTGCGGGTGTCCACTTTGTTGTGCAGGAACCAGGTTTGCAGGTGGTCGTTGTCCCTGGCTTCGCGCAGGTCCCGCCAGTTTTTCAGCAGGAAGATGAGGATGCAGAAGCGCCAGAAGTAGTTGTCGAAGATGCGCGCGCAGTAGGCCGCCTGAGGGTCGTTGGCGTTGAGGGCGATGGCCTTCATCAGGTCCGCGTAGATGGCGTCGCGGAAGTCCCCGGCCTCCTCGGAGGCCAGCAGCCGCCGGGAATCGGGCAGGCTCCGGAACACCGCCAGCATCTCGTCCCAGGCCGCCAGTTCGCGGTCGCAGTCGGAGGCGTCCACGCTGGCCAGGCGCAGTTCGTTGACGTCGATGTTTTGGATGATGCAGATGATGAAGCGCTGGAGGAAGCCGCCGCGCTGGTCCGCCACCTCGCGCAGTTCCTGGAAGAACCAGTCCTCGGTGGTGGCGCCCACGATGCTGAAGGCGGGTTTGGCGATGTGTTCGTCGATCTCCATCTTGGCTATCGAGCGGTCCTTGCCGTCGAACATGTCGGTGATCTCCTGCTTCATCCCGGCGTTGTAGGATTTGCCCATTTCGCGCATCCAGGCGCTGAGTTCCATCTGCAGGATGAGGCGGTTGGGGTTGATGGCGAGGAGGTTGTAAAGCCGCGCCTGGGTCACCCTGCTGAGCTCGATGTCCTGTTCGTTGCGTTCTTTGGGTGAAAGCTCGCGCAGGGTTTCCTTGAAGGGCTGCAGCATCTTCATCGCCTGGTTGATGACGGTGGTTTTGCGGGAAACGGTGGAGGGCCCGATGATGGCGGCCCAGATGTTGCAGTAATGCCGCGTTCCGGCGTTGTACATGAACACCTTGTTGCCGATGGTGGCCGCCACCACGGGCAGGAAGGCTGTGAGCTTGGCGCCGTCCTGGGCGTCGGTGATGCGGCCCACGAGGTCCAGGTAGCCCACGATCTCGCGCGGCAGTTGGTCGCGGTCCAGATGGATGTTTTGGGGGCGGCGGAAGAGATCGAGGAGTTCGGGGAAATCGGCGAGGGTGGGTTTCGGAAGGTTGACGTCCCCGTCAACCTCGCTCCGCAGGAGCGACCCTTTCGCCTTTCCACAAAGCCCTGCGGGCTTTTGGTCGACGGGGACGTCGACCTTCCGGGTGTTTTCGCCTGAAGAGCCGGAGCGGATGTCAGAGGAGCCGCAAACGTCCCCCGCGTTACAGGAGCCGCAAACGTCCCCGTTTGCGAAACCCCGCAGGGGTTTGTCTTTTGGTCCTGAAAGGCCCTCCGGGCCTTGACCGACGGGGACGTCGGTCGCTCCTGTGGTTATGGCATTTACCCAGCCATTTTGTTCCGCGATGTAGAACAGCGTGCCGATATTGACGCCGGGGTATTTCTTCAGCCGTTCCCAAACCTTGCGCAGGTCCTCCGGGGTGTCGCTGTAATTCGGATTATAGGCGAACTGGAGCCAGTAAACGATGCCGTCCTCCCCGAAATGGTTATAGAGGGCGATGCCGCAGCGGATCCACTCGCGCCGGTCCAGCTTGCGCTGGGCGAGGTATTCCACGGCTGATTTGGCCTGCACTTCGTCGAGTGTGATCGTGGAGCCGCAAACGTCCGCCGCGTTACAGGAGCCGCAAACGTCCCCGTTTGCGAAACCCCGCAGGGGTTTGTCTTTTGGTCCTGAAAGGCCCTCCGGGCCTTGACCGACGGGGACGTCGGTCGCTCCTGTTATCTGGTTGACGGGGACGTCAACCTTCCGTCCAACACCGTCCGCAACCTTTTCTCCTTTTCCCTGTTTCTCCCCGTCTCTGCGCCTCTGTGACTCTGTGTTATGCTCGCGCAGCCACTCGTCCAGGTCCAGAAGCCACTCTTCCGGGCAGGTGATCACGTCGTCGTCCCAGCTCAGGAAGCAGGCGCGGCAGAGGTCGGGGGTGTTGTCGGCCTGGAAGCCGCTTTTGGCCTCGATCTCGGCTTTCAGCAGGTTCCAGATCAGCAGGTATTCCGCCTTGTCGGTCACGGGCCGGCTGAAGGGAATCATCAGCTTCAATCCGTCCACGGGGCTGCGGAACAGCCAGCGGAACCAGGGCGCGGCGCCCATCAGCTTTTGTTTGGCCGGGATGATCTCGCCCACGTGGTCGAAGTCGAAAACGATGCCGTTCACCTGGCGCACGTTCTCTTCGCTGCGGCTGCCTTCCAGCACGCCATAGACGAAGTAGGGCAGGCGCAGCTTCATTTCCTTTTGCAGGATGGGGTTTTTCTCTTTACGGATGGCCTCGATGGGCTTGCGCCACTGGCCGGCTTGCAGCATCGCCATCAGGTTGACGGCGGGCATGGTCTCGATCGCTTCCGGACGGGTGATGGATTTGCCGAAAGTGATGAGGTTCAGGGGATTGATTTGTGTTTGTTCCATGGTTTGAGGTCTCCAAATTCATTATTTTGGAGGGGCCCCTCATAAGATAAGGGGTCAGAAAACGGCCAAAAGTCAAGTAAGTTATTTTCAAAGCCTGTAATTCGCCCGGTTGAATATTTGTTCTTGACTAAACCCATTTTTCTGACCCCTTATATATAGAGGGACATGTTTCCACGGTCGAACAAAACCCTCCTCTCTCTCCAATGATTCCCGCACTGCAGGCGGGAGGCATTCGGGAGGTACCTTTCAAACTACAAGGAGTTTCTAATGAAAGCAAAATTCAAGAACATGCTGCTGGGCTACACCGGCACCTGCGACGGCCTGGTGTACTACTTCAACCGCCGCCTGAACCGGGTGATCGTGCGCCTGCACGTGAAACCCCGCTCCAACGAGAACAACCGCCGCTTCGGGCGCATCGCCACCAACCTCAAACGCCTCAACCTTTCCGACGGCTACCGCCAGGACCTGAAGATCTATGTCAGCCTCTTCAATGGCAGCATGGCCAACGAAGACTTCATCCTGCAAAGCTGGTACAACGCCTTTTCCAAGCTGATGTGGAACCTGGTGAAACTCTACCCCGGACTGGACCTGGAATTCGTTACCCGCGCCCAGATTGAAGCCGGCGACCTGCCTTGCCGCAGCGTGAAAAGCGCCGTGGAAGCGGGTCTGTTGCCTTCCGTGAACGGAGCTGAGCTGCTGGACAGGCTGATGTGAGGGTTGTAACACAGAGGCGCAGAGACACAGAGATGGAGAGACAGGGAGAAAGAGTGAAAGAGTTGGCGTGATTACGTGTTGGCGTGGTGGAGCGGTGGCGGCCCAGCCTCCGGCGAGAGTTTCAGGGCAGCAGTTCCAGCGCTTCGCGGGCCTCCTGTTCGGCGGTGGGGTCGTTTCCGGTGTCCAGGCATTTTTGCAGCCAGACGCGGGCGTCTGCATAGTCCTCCAAGGCGAGGTAAATGGCGCCGATGTGCCAGGCGATCTCGGCGGGGAGTTCGTCCTGCCTTTGGGGCAGGTCCATCAGGCGCAGGGCTTCCTCAAACTCGCCCACCAGGTAGTGGTACCAGGCCAGGCTGTCCAGGAAATAGATGTTGTCGGGCTCGAAGACGAGGGCGTGGCGGATGAGCGCGGCGGCGGATTCCGGATCCTCTCCGGCCAGCAGCATGCGGTAGCCCATGTCGTTGCAATAGTTGGGGTTGTCCGGCCACTGGCGCAGCGCTTCGGCGAGGATATCCAGATAGAGGCCCTCCCGGCGGTTTAGCTGGTAATAGCTCATGAGGAAGGAATAATCGTCTTCGGAGAGGTTGTGGCTTTCCCGCAGGTTGAGGATGAGGGCGTGTTTGGCGTCGATGAGCCCGGCATAGGCGCTGTCGCGGATGGTTTGTACGAAGGCATTGAGATAGCCGGCGGCGGGGCCGGGAGGGAAACGGCGGACCAGTTCAGCTTGAAAAGCGGGCCAGGCCGCGGGGTCTTCCAGTTCCCAGCTTTCGGGGGGGCGGGAAGTGAGGCCGCAGATGTAGTAGCTGACGATGGCGTCGAAATATCCGCTTTCGCCCAGCCGGGCCACGCTGCGGGGAGAGATCTCGCCCTCCGGCTGGAGCAGGGCCTGGGCGATGAGCATCGCGTGGAGGTCCTGTTTGTCTCTGTCCGGGGCGGAAAGCGTATCCAGAGCGGCGGCGATCCCCTCCAGGAGCTCCGGCCGGTTTTCCATCAGGGCGGCGAAAGCGAGGGGGTTGATCAGCTCCAGATCGCCGGTGGCCAGCAGGGTGGGGGCCAGCTCGACGAGCAGGGGGTTGCGTTCGGTCACCCAGTCGGAGCCGGCCAGATAGAGCATGCGTTCGCGGTCGGCGGGCCAGCTGAGCTCGGAAAAATAGCGGCGGGCGAGCTCCAGATCGCCGTTGCGCACGCTGTAATCGGCCAGATAGGCGTAGGAACCCTCGTCGGGTTCCAGTTCGTGGGCGCGCAGCAAAGCTTCCTTTTCCCGCAGGGGGTCGTAGTGGAACCAGATGCCGGCCAGCATCCTCAGGGTGGGGGGATCGTCATCCGCCTTGATCCGGGCGGCCTCAAGCAGCTCCAGCTTGGGTTCGTTTCCGGCGCGCAGGCCGTGAACGAAGAGCCTCAGATCGGCCCGGGCGGAGGGATAAAGCTCCCTCAGCCGGTTCAGGCAGGCCGCGGCGGCGGGCAGATCGCCCTCCTCCTCGTGAAGGTCGGCGGCGGCATGCAGCAGCTCCTCATCGAGGCCATAATCCCGCTGATAGGCAAGCAATTCCCGGCGCAGCCCAGCGCTGGAAAGGTCCTCCCGCTGCCAGCGCCCGATGGCGTTCAGCAGCAGCTGGCGGCTGATGGTTTGGGCGCGGGGGTCCTCAGCGGCGGCTTTGCGCAGCAGGGCGTCCGCGGTGGCATGGTCGGCGCCGTTCTGGTGGTAGGTTCCCACCAAAAAGTAGTAGATGGAGCGGAAGTTCGGCTGTCCGGATCGGGGCGCGGGGGCGGACCTGCCCGTGGCGCAGGCTCCCAGCAGCAAGGCGGCCAGACCCGCGGCTATCAGCCTCCGAGAGAGGTTTTTCACTTCGGTTCGAGGGATTGGGAGATCATCCCCAGTTCCAGCAGGGCAGGCAGTTTCCAGCCATCCCGGAAGAAAGCGATGTTGTCGATCAGGTATGCCGTTTGGCTGGCCTCGTGCCAGAAAGCCCAGGTCTGGAAGCCACCGCCGAAGCCGCCGGCGCTTTCATTCACCCAGTGCCCGGTCATGCGCAGGCCCTTGAAGCCGGCGATGCTGTCCGGTTCCGTGCGGTATCTGTCTTCCAGGATGTAATCGCCATCCATGAACTTCTTTCCCAGTTCCTGCCTGGTTTTGTAAACCCACTCCGGGGTCACCTGGTTGGCGGCCATGGGCTCGTGATAGACGGAGATGTATTTGTCCGCCTTGTCGCGGGTGGGTTTGGCGGGCTGGAAGATGAAGGAGAGAAAGCGTCCGGTCTTATCGTCTTTCCAGAGGCGGTAGATATTGGGGATCTTGATCGAGAAAGGCCTGTCCGCGAAGAACTTGTCCTCGATCACGGCATTCTGGTAAGCGGCCCGGGCCAGGCGCTGGCGATAGCGGTCCAGCAGATAGCCGAAGATCTGTTCGCTTCTGTCCGCGGCCAGTTTGGCCAGGGCGGCGGAGTCTTTGGCCAGCAGGTAGAGGATGAGCTGGTCGCGGGAATAGTGGTTGTTGATCACGAAAAGCTCCGCTCCGCTGGCCTGGGCGGCCTTCACGAGCTCCGGGGCGAGGGTTTTGGTGATGTGCAGGGAAACGGGGTCCCGGCCGGCGACGGTGCCACAGTAAACCAGGTTTTTATAGGGCTTGAAGTCGTTGAGCGCGGCCGCCTCCTGAAAGTTGACGGAGAAATACTGTTCCTCCACCACGATGGTGACCCCGCGGGCGAGGCTGGCCTCCAGGGGTGGCTTCACCGCGGGCAGATTGGCGCCGGCCGCGAACAGGTGGACCTCGTGATCCTCCCCGTAGGCGATGGGCTTGGCGGGGTCGATCAGCCCGTCGTATCTTTCAAAGTGGTTCGAAGGGGCGGGTTCCCTTCCGCAACCAGCCAAAGCGAGCAGCAGCAACGCCATGGGCAATATAAACTTCTTCATTTTGCCTCCTGGGCCGGAGTGAATTTCTTCGGCCTCAGATAATTTAATCCGCTGGCCAGGGTAAGCAAAGTGACCGCCCCAAACCAGAGGTGGGCGGCGGTCCGGGCGGCGGCAGAGGCGGCAGCACCGGGTTTCCAGGCCCAGAGGGCGAGGGCGAGGATGATACCGGCCATCTGCAACACGGTTTTCAGCTTGCCCAGCTTGTCCGCGGGCATGATGATCCCGCGGCGCTTGTAAACCTCGCGCAGGATGGTGATGCCCAGTTCGCGCAGGGCGATGAGGGCGAAGATGGGCCAGACGAGGCGATAGGGATCCAGCCAGGTGAGCGCGGCGAGGGCGGACAGCACCAAAAGCTTGTCCGCCAAAGGGTCGGCGATCTTGCCGAAATCGCTGATCACCTGCCATTTTCTGGCCAGATGGCCATCCAGCCAATCCGTGAAGGAAGCCGCGGCAAAAACCAGCAGGGCCCAGGCCACGCGGTTGGGGACGGCGCTGAAGAAGACCAGCCATGCGAACACGGGGATCAGCAGCACCCGCAGCAAGGTGAGCAGGTTTGGCAGATTACGCATGAGGCGGCGTGGAAACTGTGATGCCGTGGGTTCCGGGGCTTTCCGGCTCGCGCATGCCGTTGATCAGCATGGCCACCACGACCGCGGCCAGCACGGAGGCAAACTGCACCGCGAAGAATGTCCAGTGCAGCTGTTGGTCGATCGCGCCCAAAGCCAGCAGCAGATGGTAGAGCCCCAGGGACACCAGCACCGGCGCCGCGATCAGGATGCCGTTTTGCCATCTGGCGGTTTCCCCGGCCTTGATGTTTTCCAGCACGGTGGCGCGCATCCCGCGGTTGGCGGCGGCTTCCGAAAGATAGAGGAAGAGGCGGGCGTAAACCAGCATCAGAAAGACCACCAGCGCCACGAAAAGGGTGGAATTGCTCCAGCGGGAGCTGAGCGCGTCCAATTCCTGCCGGGCCAGTCCCCAGGCCAGTTCCTGGCTATCGACGTCCTCTCCGCTGAGGCCTTTGGCGGTGAGTATCTGCAGCACTTTTTCGCGGCCCCGGAAAGCGGCGTCCGAGGGCTGGAACCAAAGGGTGAGGATGTTGGGCAATTCCTGCTGGGCGTTGGCCGGAATACCCAGGTCGGGATAGCTTTGCAGCAGTTCCTCCGCGGCCTGGAGCCCGGTTTCGCGGGCCAGGGAGTCGATCTCCGGCACCTCGCGCTGCAGCTGGAAATAGAGGCTGTCCAGGCGCTCCGGTTCGTTCATGTAAATGTAGACCGGCAGCTCCGCGAGCTGTTCCAGCCGGGCTTGGCGGCTGCTAAGATATTGGTGGTGGACGAAAGCCCAACCCAGCAGGGTCAGGATCGCCAACAGCAGGATCAGCAGGAATCTGGAGTTCATTTCATTGTCCTTTATGCCGGATATGGCAGATGGTGTGTTCTTGCAAACCAGAGGCGGGAAAGAGGGAAATTATGTCAAGCAAAGTCTTGGGAGCGCCCTTCGAAAGCCCTGCCACCCGCGCTTCCGGATAGAGCAGGAGGGCCTCGCCGGCCGGGGCCAGATTGCGCTTCACGCAGGCCAGCACGTCGTCCAGCCCGCCCAGCAACTCAAAGCGGCTGAGATTGCGGGCTTGGCTGGGACTGGTTTTCCCGCTGCCGGGCAGCAGCCAGGGCGGGTTCGAAATGATGAGGTCAAAGGGCTCGGAGGCGGTGAAAAAGCGCAGATCGCCGGGGTGGAAAAGGATGTCCGCTCCGCAGAGGATGGCGTTGGCCCGGGCCAGGGAGACAAGACCCGGCTGCACCTCCAGGCCTTCGAGCCGCCAGAGGGGACGGCGCAGCGCCAGCATCAGGGCCACGATCCCGCAGCCGCTGCCCAGATCGAGCACCCGCCGCGGACCGGGACCAAAGAGTTCCAGCGCTGCCTGCTGCAGCGCGACGGCAGCGTGGGAAACCGGCTGCGCCTGCGAATGCTGGTTGATCCGGGGTCCGCCCGGCCACAGCTCCACCTGCCGGGAAAGGCTCAGACGGAGAGCTCCAGCATGCGGTCCAGGCAGTGTTTCGCCCGCCGGGCCACCTCTTCCGGCACCCGCACCTCGAACTGCTCTTCCTCCAGCGCCAGCAGCAGATCGTGCAGGGTGATCTTGAGCATGTTGCGGCAGCGGGCGCGATGGTTCAGGGCCACCAGTTCCTTGGCTGGGTAAATGTGGTTCAGGTAAGCGGTGAAAGTGGCGTCCGTGGCGATGATCAACTTGTCGTTTTCCGCCACGAAGCGCATCATCTGCCCGGTGGAGAGCACCTCGTCGGCCTGCTGCACGATGTCTTCATCGCACTCCGGATGGGCGATCAGCCGGTATCCGGGATGGGCGGCGCGGAGGTGGTCCAGATTGCGCATGGTGAAACCCCACTGATGCACGGGGCAATAGCCCGGCCAGACGATCACCTTGCGTTTGGCCTGTTTGGCCGCCCAGGTGCCCAGATTCTGGTCTGGAACGAAGAGGATGGTTTCATCCTGGGGAAAAGAGGAGAGGATCTTCACGGCGTTCGAGGAGGTGCAGCAAACGTCGCTCTCCGCCTTGACGGCGGCGCTGGAATTCACGTAGCAGACGACCTTCGCGCCGGGATACTGGGCCTTGAAGGCGATCAGCTGTTCGGCCGTGATCATGTCCGCCATGGGGCAGCCGGCATCGGCCACCGGCAGCAGCACTTTCGCCTCCGGATTGAGGATGGCGGCGGTTTCCGCCATGAAACGCACGCCACAAAAAACGATAAGCTTGCTTTGGGCCTCTTTGGCCAGCACGGAGAGCTGCAACGAATCCCCCCGGTGGTCGGCCAGGTCTTGGATGGGAGCGATCTGATAGTTGTGCGCCAGGATGAGGGCCCCTTTCTCCCTGCGCAGTTTGTCGATCTTTTCCTCGATCTTCACCGTTTCTCCCTTGCCTTCAGTGTCCCGTGTGTCCGAAGCCTCCGTCGGACCTGCCGCTGTCTCCGAGTTCCTCACATTCCACAAAGCCTGCCTCCGCCACCGGACAGATCACCAGCTGCGCCACGCGCATGCAGGGCTGGATGATCACCGTTTCGGCGGAGCTGTTGATCAGGATCACTTTCACCTCGCCGCGGTAATCGGCATCGATGGTGCCGGGGCTGTTCAAAACGCCCAGGCCCTGATGCAGGGCGAGACCGCTGCGGGGCCGCACCTGGCCTTCATAGCCGCGGGGGATTTCCACGGCGATGCCGGTGGGGATGGCCGCCCGGTCGCCCGGCTCCAAGATTTCGGGTTCGCGCAGGTCCGCGCTCAGATCCCAGCCCGCGCTGTTTTCCGTCATGCGCCGGGGCGGCAGGGCGGTGAGGCTGAGCAGTTTATAGCGGATCTTCATGATTTGCGGGTGAGCATGTATTCGGCCAAAGTGTCCAGGATCTCCGCTTTTTCACCCAGCGGGGCGATGGCCTCGCGGGCTTGGGAGATCAGTTCCTGAGCCTTGCGGCGGGATTCCGCCATGCCGTGCACGGAGGGCCAGGTGGCTTTTTGAACGTGGGCGTCCTTGCCCACGGTTTTGCCCATTTCGTCGGGATCGCCCTCGATATCCAGCAGGTCGTCGATGATCTGGAAAGCCAGGCCGATCTTGTGGCCGTATTCTTCCAGGGCCTTCTGTTCGTCGGCCGGAGCGCCACCGGCCAGAGCGCCGAAACGCAGGCAGAGTTTGATCAGTTTGGCGGTCTTGTTTTCGTGGATGTAGCCGATGGTCTTTTTGTCCACCTTCCTGCCTTCAGACTCGATGTCCACCATCTGGCCGCCGATGAGGCCGGCCACCCCGGTTTCCCGGGCAAGTTCGCGCACCATCTGCACACGGATCTTGGGCTTGATCTCGGCGTAGGTGATCAGCTCGAAAGCGCCCACCAGCAAGGCGTCTCCCGCCAGCAGGGCCTCCCCCTCGCCAAAGAGGGCGTGGGTGGCTTTCTTGCCGCGGCGGTATTCGTCGTTGTCGAGGTCAGGCATGTCGTCGTGGATCAGGGAAAAAGTGTGCAGCATCTCGATGGCGGCGGCCACGGGGGTGATCTTTTCCACCTCCGGCTCATAGATCTGAAAGGCGCACATGGCCAGGTAGGGCCGCAGGCGCTTTCCTCCGGCGAAAACGCTGTAGCGCAGGGCTTTGTGGATGCTCTTGGGGTACTCGTCCTTGCGGGGCAGATAACGGTCCAGGATGATGTTCACCAGTTCCTGTTTCTCTTTCATGTCCTTTTTCAGGCGCACTTTCCTATCCATTTTCGCTTCCTTCGTTCTCGCCGGCCTTGATCCTGGTGTTCAGCTGCCGGATCCTGAGCTCAGCCCCTTCCAGCGCTTTCTGGCAGGCCTCCAGATGCTCGATGCCCTCTTCGTACAGCTTCACCATCAGGTCCAGGTCAAGTTGTTCCTGCTGCAAACGCTCCACCGTGGCCTCCAGAGAACGCAGCGACTTCTCGAAACTCAGAAGCGGGCTATCGTTGCTTTCATTCATGTCTTTTTTCTCCAATGGTTCTTCCGTCCAACCGTATCTTAGGATAATTTTGGCTTATTTAGTCAATATAGCCAGAATTATTCCGCTGGCAAGTCTGACCGTTGCTGTATCAGCTTCGATCCGGTTGCTCACTCCGCGCGCTTTTTGGGGAAAGAGGGTCAGCCCGGCCAGGGGATATTGCAGGCCCTCGGAGCTTGTTAAATCCGCTTCTGAACCCCAGGCCAGCAGGGAAAGCAGGCAGCCCCGGCATCCGCTGATCAGCGTTTCAGGCTTCAGGAACCAGACCTTCTGCCGGGCGGATTCGATCCGGGCGGGCAGACCCTGGGCGCGCAGGAAATCCAGATTTTGCAGCAAGGCCAGGCTGTGGTCGAAACGCCCTTCCAGGCCGTTGCAGATAACCACCTCGGCCACTCCGGCTTCCAGGCACCAAAGCAGCGCGAGTTCGGTATCGGTCTCGTTCTTGTGGGCGGGATGGCGCAGCTGCTCGCAGGCGGAATGGCGGTCCAGCAGTTCCGCGTCCACCGAATCCATGTCCCCGATGATCAGGCCGGGAGTCAGCCCCAGGGCGTGAACCCGCTCCAAACCGGCATCCACGGCGATCACCAGGTCCCGGCCTGGATCGATGGAGGCATAGCCGCCAAAGATCTCCTCCGGGCTGGTGGCTGTGAACAGCCAGGCGGTGCGGGCCCCTGATCTCATCTGCCGTTGGAGGCGTAGGTGCTGGTGTCCAGGCGGTTCAGGTAATAAACCGGGTCCACGGACTTGTCGTCGCGGTACACCCCGTAATGCAGATGGGGACCGGTGGACATTCCCGTGCTGCCCATCAGGCCGATGATCTGGCCTTTGCTCACCACATCGCCCACCCTCACCTTGATGCTGTGCAGATGCGCGTAAAGGGTTCTGTAACCGTCGGTGTGGTTGATGTTTATCACCTTGCCCCAGCCGTTTTCCGTCTGGGCGCGTTCCACCACCCCGTCGGCGGTGGCATAGACGGGCGTGCCGATCTTGTTCGCGATGTCGATGCCCTGATGGAAGCGGTATCCGCCCAAAACCGGGTGCCTGCGGGTGCCCCAGCCGCTCACGATCTCGCCGAAAGTGGGCTGGATGGAGGGAATGCCGTCTCCGTGACGGTCAAAACCGAAGGGAAGCTTGAAATCCCCCCTGCTTTCCTCGAGGGCAAAGCCCAGGCGCTGCTTGATGTTGGCCAGCTTGACCTCGATGCCGATGAGTTTCTTTTCCAGCCCGGGATGCACCTGCAGCTTGTTTTCGGGGCCAAAGGGTTCCTCGCTGTAGGAGGGATAGGACAGCGTGTCCGAGGGCACATTGATGTTCAGGGTGTCCAGGGTGGCCATCACGGAATCCAGTTCCGCTTCGTAGCCGCCCACCTTTTCCTGCAGGAACTTGTTTTCCTTTTCCAGCTTGGCCAGCAGCTCCGCATCCGCGGCGCCGGGTCCCCTGCCGGCAAATATCGCCAGCAGCGCCAGGCCGGTGAGCAGCAGCGCCGCCACCAGCACCAGCACCCAGGGGCGCAGGGCCAGGCTGTGTTTGCTGCCCATGTTGTCCACCGTGAACTTGATCCGGCGGTCCGGATAAAGCTCCGGCTGCAGCTCGCGCAGTTTCTTATCTTCCTTCATTATTTGCGATCTCTCTCTGTTTTATTATTTTCTGAGCAGGATTCCGGCGGCAAATACGATCAGGAGGAGGTTTTTGAGGGAGAGGGAGATGTCGGTCGGAGGCCAAAAAATGGCATCCCGTAGGGGAATCGAACCCCTGTTGCGTGACTGAGAATCACGAGTCCTAGGCCACTAGACGAACGGGACACTCTATATATCGCGGCTTACCAGCTCAGAATTTGGCGACCCCTAGGGGAATCGAACCCCTCTTACAAGAATGAAAATCTTGTGTCCTAACCGATAGACGAAGGGGTCGCAGCTGGTGATCCAGGTTGGACTCGAACCAACGACTCTCTGCTTAAAAGGCAGATACTCTACCACTGAGTTACTGGACCAAAATTTTGCTTAGGTTTTGCCACAGAATTTTTACTCCCCCTATCTGTCAAGCGAAAAATGCCCAAGCGGGGGCATAAATAACTTCATCTTGCTGTGTGCCAATACCATGGACGCTTCACTTGAAACAGGACAGACCGGGATCCGCCTCTGGCCGCCAAAGCTGTTTTTCCCGGTCCCTCAGCTTGTAAATCCTGCCCGGCTCCCAATATCAATACGGTATCAATACGGAATCAATACGGATTTCATCCGTATTGATACCGTATTGATATTGGGGGCCATGTCTGGTCCTAAAAAAGTTGACACATCCATCAACCAATAGAAATGAGAAAAAGGAAAGATGGAACACAGCCAATTCGCATTCGGCTGCTCTGGCTGCTCACCGGAACACCGGATTTATCCGGTCGGACCGCTGGATTCATCCGGCGCAATCCTAATTTCTCAGAGACAGACATAATACCTATACATGACAACCTCACTTTCTCAAAAACCAGATAATTCTGATGGACCGACCGGATGATTCCGGTGTTCCGGTCGCCTCGGATCTTCTTATCTTCGCTTTGTTGCCTGCAGAAGGCGCAAGGGTAATTGGAAACAATTATCGGGCAGCTCTACAAACCCGAAAGCCGATGTATTTGTAGCTTTCGTGCGGGGCTTTGGCGTTGCGTTTGAAAACCGTGCAATAGCTGGGGTCCTGATTGATGGTGGAACCCCCGCGCATCACGCGCAGGGAATCGTTGTCCGCGCCGCGGGGATCGGTGCCTTTCAGAAAACGGTAGCCGTTGCCCCGATGCCAGTCCCAGCACCATTCCCAAACGTTTCCGGTCATGTCGTGGATGCCCAGTTCATTGGCGCTTTTACCACCCACGGGGCGGGTTTTGGCCGAGGTTTTGCCATACCAGCCCACGTCGTTCAGGGAGTTTGAGCCGCTGTAGAGGTATCCCCGGGAGAGATTTCCGCCGCGGGCGGCGAATTCCCATTCCGTTTCAGTGGGCAGGCGATATCCGGAGGCATCCCAGTCCACTACAACCGTCCAGCGGTAGGGATCTTCCGGATTCAGATTGCCGGGGTCCGGCGAGGTGGAAATCCGGTAGCAGGGAGTGAGGCCCTCCTGTTCGCTGCGACGGAGGCAATATTCCACCGCGCCGTACCAGGAAACCGTTTCCACGGGATGGTCCAAACCCTCATAGGTGGAGGGATTGCCGCCCATCACGGCGATCCATTCCGCTTGGGTGACCTCATGTTTGCCGATCAGAAAGCTGGAGACTTTCACCTTTGCCGGCAGATTGGAGACCGTATTTTCCTGACCGGTGCCGATCTGGAACGAGCCGCCTTTCACCAGCACCATGCCTTCCGGGAGGGTGGCTTCGGACCACTCCGGGTCTTCCGAAAGGTCCCAGCCGTCGTCCCCGCCGCCCACAAAATTGGTGACGCCGAAGACCTCCAGCAGGGCCAGGCCCAGCAGCAAAGCCAGCAGAGCCACGGCCAGCCAGAGCCAGGGGCCGCGTTTTTGGGGGGCCGGGTCCGGCGGGGAAGGACTAACCTGTTCCCCGGCTGAGGGTGGAGTCCAGTCCGGAAGCGGTTCCGCGGGTCCGAAAGTGGTGGCGGCGGAAGGCAGGATCAGCTTGAAGGGACGGTCATTGCGGTCCTTGGCGGTGAGGCGTCGCAGCAGGTCGACCGTGGCCTGGCTGATGTGGGGATATTTTTCGCGGGGATCGGGAAAAGACTGCTCCAGCACGCGCCGTTTCAGCTCATACTCGCTATCCGCGCCGCCGGCATAGGGCAGGCTGCCGCTGAGCAACTCGTAGAGCAGCACTCCGGCGGAATAGATGTCGGTGCGGTGATCGACGTCCGGCTGGCCCAACAGCTGTTCCGGGCTCATGTAGAGAGGCGTGCCCACATAGTTACCCTGCCGGGTGAGATGGGCGTCGCCAAGGATGCGGGCGATGCCGAAATCCAGGATCTTCACCAGATCGCCGTTGGCGGGGTCCACCATGATATTTTGGGCTTTGATGTCGCGGTGGATCACGCCCAGGGAATGGGCATAATTCAGCGCGGATGCCAGCTGTTCGAAAATGCGCAGGCAGCGCCGCTCGGGGATGGGGCCAGTGTTGCCGCTCAGTTCCAGCAAGGTGATGCCGGGGAAGTATTCCAGCACCATGAAGTAGTCGCCATCCTGCTCGAAAAAGTTAAAAAGCTGGATGATATTGGGATGCTTGAGCTGGGCTTGGATGCGGGCTTCATTCACAAACCGGCGGTAAAATTCCTCCTGGCTGGTAAGGCCGGACTGCAGCCGTTTGAGCACCACCTGGCGGTTGAGCAATTCCTCCCGCGCCAGAAAAATCTCGCCCATGCCGCCCCGGGCGATCAGACTGATCACCACGTAATCGCGGATCTTCGTGCCTGTGCCTATCTGCATGATGGTTCCCTCTTGGGTTTATTTATGATCTGTCAGAGCTTGTTTCGCGTTGCATCCTTTTGGTCAGCTAAATCTGTAACATCCTTGGAAATCGATCACATCCTGCCATCCACGCTCACACGCTGGCGTCGAGCGAGGAACGAGCATCGACGGCAGCGAAACCGTTCATCATTCCTGTCGTCCCTGCTGGCAAATCCGCTGGACGCCAGGATACCCTCAGCGCCAGGTCTGGTCGCCGTGAAGCTGCCAGGAACCTCCTTCATAAATGAAATAGGAGGCGTCGCCGGAGGTTTCGGGTTCCGGATAGCTGTAGGTGGCATCGGCCGCCTGGAAGGTCATGGTCATGAACACGATGGCGCGGTCGTAATTGACCTCCACTTCGCTGATCTCGCAATCCAGCAGCTGGTATTGGCCGCGGCGGTTCAGCCAGAGTTGGCGCAGTTCCGCGCTGTACATGCCCCTGTGGCGGAAATCCGGATGGACATGGGCCATGATGCCATCCACCTCGCCCCAGCTGAAATCGCGGGAGATGTCGTAGATGATGTTGCGGATCTCGTATTCATCGGCCGCGGTGGGGTCGGGATCACAGGAGGCAAGGAAGAGGGCGAAAAACAGCAGCAACGCGCTGAAATATCTCACTTTGCCTCCGAGGGAACGAGGGCCAGCTCCGCCAGGGTTTCCACGTGCCAGGTGTGGGGAAACATGTCGAAGGATTGCAGCTGCTTCAGGCGGTAAAAGCCGCTGGCCAGGAGGATCTTGAGGTCGCGGTGCAGGGTGATGGGCGAGCAGCTGAGGTAGAAGATCCGGGGGATCCGGGCCTCGATCAGCGCTGTCAGGGCGGGTTGGCGCACACCGGCGCGGGGCGGGTCCAGAATGATCACGCCGGGCCGGGCCTGGGCTTCACCCTGGCTGGGCGCAAGCAAAGCCGGCAGGGCATCTTCCACCCGGGCGCAGAGAAACCCGGCGTTGGCGATCTGGTTTTGATGCCGGTTGAGTTCGCCGTCGGCCACCGCGCTGGGGTTTTCCTCGATGCAGAGGACGTTTTGGGCTTCCCCGGCCAGGGAGAGGCCCAAAGCGCCGAGCCCGGAAAAGGCGTCGTAGATGTTTTCGCCCGGCGGGATCCTGCTTTTCAGGTGGGCGATGATCAGTTCCAGGGTGGCCGTGTTCACCTGCCAGAAAGAGCGGTAATGCACGCGGAAACGCAGACCCCCCAGCTCCTCCTGCAGCCAGGGCTCGCCGAAAAGCAGCTTTTCTTCCGAGCCGAGGATCACGTTGCCGCGCTCGCGGTTGATGTTCTGCACGATGCCGGTGATGGCCGGAAATTCGGCGGTGAGCTGTTTCACCAGAAGCTGGGTGAAGGGCAGCTTGCCGGAGCGGGTCACCAAGACCAAGATCACGCGCTGGCGGTCCCGCGAACAGCGGAAACCCACGTGCCGCAGGGTGCCGGTGTGGTTCACCTCGTCATATGGCTTCACCCCTGTCTGGTCCATGATCTGCAGGCAGCGGCGGGCGATGGCGTCGAAAACGGGGGGATGAAGCTGGCAGGACTCGTGAGGCACTATCTGATGTGACCAGCGGGCGTAGATGCCAAAGCTGAGGCCGCCAGCCCCGGCGCCCACGGGCATGAAGGCCTTGTTGCGGTAATGGCGGGTGTCCGGAGAAGCTATGGTCATGGGGATATCCAGTTCTGGCGCCAGGGGTTGGAGCAATTCGCGGAGCAGGTCGCCCTTGTATTTCAGCTGGATGGGATAGTCGATGTTGAGCCAGTCGCAGCCGCCACAGGGCAGCTCAGAGGCGAAGGAGGAGCAGGACGAGGGTATCACTCCCTCTCCGCGGCGCAGATATTCTTTCACCCGGGCGAAGGCCACATCCTTGCGCTCGCGCAGCAGCTCGGCTTCGATCTCGTCGCCGGCGGCCGTGTAGGGCACAAAAACGGCCTTGCCCTCGCTGAACCCGATCCCGTGGCCTTCAAGGGCCAGCTTGGTGATCGTGAGCTGGAAGTTTTTCTTCACACCATCAACTTGCGCAGGGCCGCGATGCGTTTTTCAATGGGGGGATGGGTGGCGAAGAGCGACATGATCTGGCTGCTGTTGATCTTGGCGATGGCGAAGGCGTCCTTGCGGGCAGTGTGCACGTGAGCGCCGCTGATCTTTTCCAGGGCGGTGATCATGTGTCCCGGGCTGGTGAGCTGTGCGGAGCCGGCATCAGCGACGAATTCGCGGCGGCGGGAATGAGCTGCCATCACGATGTTGGCCAGGATCATCAGCACGTTTTGCAGGATCATAGCGATGGCGGATTGGCCGGCATTGTTCATGATGCCGGCGCTGCCGTTTTGTTCATCCCGCTGGCCCCGGCGGGCGCTGAGGATGGAGGCGATCACGTTTGCCAAAAACAGCACGAAGGTGTTCATGGTGCCCATCAACAGGGTGGTGGTAACCATGTCGCCTTCGGTGATGTGGGTCATTTCGTGTCCGGCCACCGCGGCCAGCTCTTCCTCGTCCAGGTTTTGCATGATGCCGCTGGAAAAGGCGATGAGCGATTTATCCTTGGAAGCGCCGGTGGCGAAGGCGTTGTTGTCCGGAGATTGGTAGATGCCGAATTCCGGCATGACAATGCCCTTGTGGGCGGCCATTTTTTCGATAGTGTCATAGAGGTGGAGGGCCTTGCCGGAAGCGTTTTCGCGGGTGAGGGGGGTGATCTTGTAGGACGATTTGGCCAGCGCTTTGCTGGAAAACAGCGAGATCACCGACCCGGCAAAACCGAACACGGCGCACATTATCAGCAGTTGGACCCAGCTTTCTGTGGGAACGCCCACCAGCCGCATGATTACACCCAACACGGCCAGGACCAGGAAGTTGACGGTGAGGAAGAGTCCCCAGCGTTTGATCAATGCTTTCATGAGTTGATTTTCCTCCTTAATGGGCATGAGCATTTCACGATGCGCGACAAGCTTCCGCTGGCGGACGGACTGGAAATGCTTTTACACAAACAGGTTCCGCGGCATGTTTTCATCTCATCGCTCCTTGACGCAAAAGTTAGCTGCCCCAAGGCCATGCGAAACGCCGGGCTTGCAACAGCTGTCATATTTTTCATTATTCTGAAAGGCGAAAAAATGGCAAGGAAAATTTTCGCAAACGGGATGCGGAGCAGGCATCCCGCGCCTCTTTGGACAGCCAATACCTTGATGGGATGCGGGCCGGCGGGCCGGCGGGAACGGAAGCGGCTCACCTTTGGCCTTGACAAATACCTGTGTCTGGAAAAATCAGCCAACAAATGCTGTTACAAGGCCCAGGGCCTCAAAACTGCCCAGGCCGGAAGGAGACATGATGGAATATCCCTTTTCAAAAATAGAGCAAAAGTGGCAGAAGATCTGGCGGGAAAAGCGGATCTTCAACCCCGGCGACGCCGCCGTCAAGCCCAAATATTACGTGCTGGCAATGTTTCCCTATCCTTCCGGGGTGCTGCATTGCGGGCACGCTTCCAACTATTCCATCAGCGACGCCATCGCCCGCCTCAAAATGATGGAGGGTTACTCTGTGATGCAGCCCATGGGTTACGACTCCTTCGGCATGCCGGCCGAAAACTTTGCCATCCAGCACAATTCCCATCCGCGCCTCACCACCGAGGAAAACATCGCCGCCATGCGCGGGCAGTTTGACGCCATGGGCTTCGGCCTGGACTGGGACCGCGAGGTGAGCACCTGCCGTCCGGACTACTACGTCTGGGGCCAGTATCTCTTCAAAAAGCTTTACGAAAAAGGCCTGGTCTATCGCAAAAAATCCTGGCAGAACTGGTGCGACAACTGCCAGACCGTGCTGGCCAACGAGCAGGTGGAAAACGGCCTCTGCTGGCGCTGCCACGGCGATGTGGACCAAAAGGAACTGGAGCAGTGGTTTTTCCGCATCACCGCCTACGCCGAGGAATTGCTCGATTTTTCCAAGCTGATCGACTGGCCGGAACGCGTGATCACCATGCAAAAGAACTGGATCGGCAAAAGCGCCGGCACCCTGATCGATTTCCCGCTGGAAGACGGCTCCGAGGCCATCAGCGTGTTCACCACGCGCCCGGATACCGTTTACGGAGTTACTTTCATGGCCCTGCCGCCGGAACATCCGCTGGTGCAGGCCTGGCTGGCGGAAGAGCCGGCCAACCACGCCCTGCACGATTTTTGCCGCAAGGTGATCAATGCCGACAAGATCCAGCGCGGCGCCGAGGACACCACCAAAGAGGGCGTTTTCAGCGGCCGGCATTGCCTCAACCCCCTCAACGGCAACAAGGTGCAGATCTGGATAACCAACTATGTGCTGATGGATTATGGCACCGGCGCGGTGATGGCCGTGCCAGCCCACGACCAGCGTGACTTCGAATTTGCCCAAAAATACGGCATCCCCATGCTGCTGGTGATCCAGAACCCCCAGCAAAGCCTGGTGTTGGAAAAGATGAGCGAAGCCTACGTCGAGCCCGGGATCATGGCGAATTCCGCGCCCTTCGACGGCCGCGACAGCGAAGAGGCCAAAGCGGCCATCTCCGCCCTGATCGAGGAGAAAGGCTGCGGCAAGGTGACGCACACCTACCGTCTGCGCGATTGGGGAATTTCCCGCCAGCGCTACTGGGGCAACCCCATCCCGGTGATCCACTGCTCCCGCTGCGGGGTTGTGCTGGTGCCGGATGAAGACCTGCCGGTGCTGCTTCCGGAAAACGTTCAGGTGGGCCGCACCACCAGCAATCCGCTGCTTTCGGTGCCGGAATGGTACAGCGTGGCCTGTCCGCAGTGCGGAGCCGAGGCCAGGCGCGAAACCGACACCATGGACACCTTTGTGGACAGCTCCTGGTATTATGCCCGCTATGCTGATCCCAAGAACGATTCAGTCCCCTTCGACCCTCCCAAAGCCAAATACTGGCTGCCGGTGGACCAATACATCGGCGGCATCGAGCACGCCGTGATGCATCTGCTCTACGCGCGCTTCATCGGCAAATTCATGCGCGACCTGGGCTGGCTGGACTGCGACGAGCCTTTCGCCAGATTGCTCACCCAGGGCATGGTTACCAAGGACGGCGCCAAGATGAGCAAATCCAAAGGCAACGTGGTGGATCCTGGCTATATCATCGACCGCTTTGGGGCCGACACCCTGCGTACCTTCCTGCTTTTCGCCTCCCCGCCGGACAAGGATTCCGAGTGGAGCGACGATGGCGTGATGGGCGCTTTCAGGTTCCTGAACCGCGTTTGGCGCCTGATCGAAAGCAATCTGGACACCCTGAAACGAGGCCTGCAGCTTTGTGCTGAATTTGAAGACATCTCCGCCCCGCTGCGCGAACTGCTGTACAGCTCGCACAGCACAGTGAAAAAGTGGCTGGAGGACTGCCAGCACCGCCTGCAGTACAACACAGCCATCGCCGCCGTGATGGAGCATCTGAACCACTGCGCGTCCGTGAAGGACCCCGCCGGGCTCTCCGACGCCGATCTGGCCGTTTATGCCGAAGCCTGCGGGATCATTCCGCAAATGCTCTACCCCTTCGCGCCCCACATCGCCGAAGAACTCTGGCAAATGCTGGGATTCACGGAGCTATTGCACGAATCCGGCCTGCCCGGTTATGAGGAAAAATACCTCGTGCGCGACCTCATCACCTACGTGGTGCAGATCAACGGCAAGCTGCGCGGCAAACTGGAAGTGGCCCCGGATATCGATCCGGAGGAACTGAAAGCCCTGGCCCTGGAGGTGGAAAACGTGAAGCGCAGCCTCGCAGGCTGGGTGGTGAAAAAAGTGATCGTGGTGCCCGGCAAGATGGTCTCCATCGCCGCGGGCAAATAGAACCCCCACATATATTTACAGGCGGGGGTGGCTGCGGCTGCCCCTGTTTTTTTGGGCTCTCGTGCAAACCGAGTGGGTGGGGTGACAAAATGACTGATGAACTTTATACCAACAAGTCTCGATTCGTCATTCCGGACGCAGGTGCTTTAGCGCCGGAGATCCGGAATCCAGACCTTGCGGGAATAGCAAGTCCAAGCGGGGTCGAAACAGACGCAGTCTGTATCGACACCCTCTGAGGGCATTACCTGGACCGTCTGGATTCCGGGCCCGACTGCGTCGTCCCGGAATGACAATCCGATGCCGGCCGGTTGAAAGTTCTGTATCCAGCCGATCCCTCCACCCACTCGGTTTGAAAGAGAGCCTTTTTTTTCGCCTGCGCCCTTAGCTCCTTCCCGTCCGCCCCCCAATCGCCTCCCGCACAGTTCCCGCCCGACAGGCGGGAAGTCTGCGGGAAGTGGGCAAGGGGTGGATGCGAGGGGGCTCAGGGCGGGTCAACTGAGAAATTGGTGGGAATGAAGGGGTGGCGGCTCAGGCGTGCAGGTCCAGACCCAGGGTGTGTATCCTCTTGCTGAGGTTGGATTTGTCCATGCCCAATTGTTTCGCCGCCCGGGTTACGTTGTAGTCGTTGGCCCGCAGGTATTGGCTGATGATGCGGGCTTCGCACTGCCTCAGGTGTTCGCGCAGGGAACTCTGGTAGAGCTCGGCCGCCTCCAGCTCATCCGGCTGCGCCACAAGATCTTCCGGGTTTAAAACATCGCCTGAGGCAAAGATCACGGCGCGCTCCACACAGCTGCGGAGCTCGCGCACGTTTCCCTCCCATTTCTGTTCGCCCATCCAGTCCAGCGCCCGGCGCGATATCTCTTTGGGGGCCTGTTGGTTGCGCCGGCAAAAATCAGCCACGAAATGCCTGGCCAGGGGCGCGATGTCGCAGATCCGCTGGCGCAGGGGCGGGATGTGGATGTGGATGGCATTGAGGCGATAAAAGAGGTCTTCGCGGAACGTTCCGGCGCGGATGGCGTCCTGCAGGTCCTGGTTGGAGGCACTGAGGATGCGGGCGTTGGAGCTTCCCACCTTGCCGCCTATCCTTTGGATCTCGCCTTCGGAAAGGACGCGGAGCAGTTTGGCCTGCACTCCGGCGGGCAATTCCCCCACCTCATCCAGGAAGAGGGAGGTGTTTTGGGCAAATTCAAAATAACCTTTGAATGCTGAAACAGCGCCGGTGAAAGCGCCTTTTTCATAGCCAAAGAGCTCCGCTTCAAAGAGTTCCCGCGGCACAGAGGCGCAATTGATGCTTACCAGTTCGCGGGTGCCAAACTTGCCCAGGCGGTGAATGGCGCGCACGGCCAGTTCCTTGCCCACGCCGGTTTCGCCGGTAACGAGGACGGGGGTGTCAAATTTGGCCGCGGCGCTGATGGCGGTAAAGACCTTTTCCATTTGGGCGGAAACCCCCACCATGCCGATGGCGGCCTGTTCCAGGTGGCGCAATTGCCTTTCCTGCAATATCTTGTTGTTCAGATTGGCGATCCGCAGCAGCAGATGTTCCGGCTCGACGGGCTTTTCGATGAAATCCGTGGCACCCTGCCTGATGGCGCGCACCACATCAGGGATGTGGCCGGATCCTGAGATCATCAGAATGGTCATGCGGGGATATTTTTCCCGCACCTCGTCCAGCAGGTTGAAACCATCCATGAGCGCGGGAAAACAGAGGTCGAGCATCATGATGTCGAAACCGCTTTGCTGCAAGGCCTGGCGCGCCCCCAGGGTATCGAGGGCGAGGGCGACCTCGTAGCCATTTTGGCGCAGAAGATCACCCACCAGCCGGCAAAAGACGGAATCGTCATCCGCCAGCAGGATCCTGGCCCTATCCATCCGCTTCACCCTTCAACCAAAAAGTCACCACAGTGCCCACCCCTTCCTCGCTCTGAACAAGGATGGAGCCGCCCATCGAGGCGATGATCTTTTTGGTTTCGGGCAGTCCGATGCCGGTGCCGCTGTCCTTGGTGGTGAAAAAGGGTTGCCAAATCTCTTCCAAATACTTGGCCGGTATGCCTTTGCCGCTGTCCTCCACTTCGATCATCACGCTCTGTTTGCCGCTCGGGCCGGAGTGGTTGGGAAATCTTTTCACACTGAGGTGCAGGGTCCCACCCTCCGGCATGGCGTCAAGGGCGTTGTTGATCCCGTTGCCCAGCGCTTCTTCGAAACGGATCGGCTCGATCCAGGCTTCCACGGAGGAGAGGTCCCAGTTTTTGATCAGCTTGATCTTCGCCGGGATGGTGAGGCGCTCCAGGCAGTGTTCCACAGAGGGGATGATGTCCTGCAGCTTGAGCTCATAATCCTTGAGCTCGGTGAAGCGCTGGAAGGCGTGGGTGAAGATGCGGATCTGTTCTATTTCGCTGCGGATGATATCCGTATATTTCAGCTGGTTGTCGTCCAGCCCATCCGCCTGTAACGGCTTCAGGGCCAGAATGATGTTGGTGATGTGACGTCTTACGTTGTGGGAGAGCCTGCGGGCGGTATCAGCCCAGGCCAGGGTGGCCGAGGCGTCTTCAGGCGCGGGGAGGTCAGGTTGGGCTGTGATCAGAAACCTGGTGCTCAGGCCCCGCAATTTCTGAACCTGAATGTTGTGTTGAAGCTTTTCGCGGCCCAACTGCAGAGGGCGGTTCAGAACCGCGGCGCCGTGGGCTGAAAAATCAGGCAACAAGGCGGCCAACTCTGGATAGAGGCGGGAAAGCGACTTCAGGTCTCCGGGCGGCAGATTGCCGTTTTCATCTTTCACCAGGCCTAGCAAATAGTCATTCATGTGGATGATCCTATCCTGTGAAGCCATCAGGATCGCGCCCTGGCTGAGGTTGTTGATGGCCATCAGGAATACGCGGCGGCGGTGATAGATGTGGATGAGCAGCAGGATCAGCGTTAGCAGCAGCAATAACGTGAGATAGGCCAGATTCGCCTGGATGAAGCGCGCGAACAGCTGCCCCAGAGGCAGGCGCCGGTATTGGTAATAGCGGACCTCAGCCCCGATGGTCAGCGCGATCTGCGGCGCTTTGCCAAAACCGGCGTTCACGATGTGGACACGGAAACTTTCATCCGGATTGAAAGGGTTGGCCAGCTCGGCCCGGGACTTGAGATCGCTGTTCAGGACCACAAAACGGTTGTCCAGGGTTTGCACCAGGATCTCCTTGTTCCCGTCCAGATCGAGGTCCTCCACACCCCAAACGAAGCTGACGGGATCGCGGAAATTGTGGCGGACCTCCCGGAACTGCTCGTCGAGAACGATGAGCGGGGAATTCAAGGCGGCCAGCAGAATCAGTTTGCGGCCCCTGCCGTCCATCAAATTGTATATGGCTTCCGGGTTGTTGGCTTCCAGATTGCCGTTCAGCGACCAGGTTGACCTCTGCGTGAACCTGGTCCCGGTCCAGTTCAGCCATTTCACGCAATT
Organism: Candidatus Cloacimonadota bacterium; assembly: GCA_020532085.1. NCBI lineage: Bacteria > Pseudomonadati > Candidatus Cloacimonadota > Candidatus Cloacimonadota bacterium. The sequence goes on from JAJBAV010000027.1 coordinate 29,997, forward strand.
TTGCACCTCGGCGTTGCCTTTGGTGGAACAAACGGCCAGGATCTCTTTTGTGCCGTCCTCGTCCACGTCGTCGGAGGCCAGCAACACCTGGCTGTACCCTTCGTTAACCAGTTCATGGTGAAGCAGTTGGCCCCTGGCATCGAGCACCATCAACCAGGAATGGGAGTCGTCCATGCCCCGCAGTTCGCGGTTGGTGTTTTTATAGGCGATGGTGCCGCAGACCAGTTCCTTGTCGCCATCCCCGTCAAAATCGTCACAGAGCAGGGATGCGATGCTGGTTGTGATGTCAAAGCGCCATTTCACAGCGCCGCTGTCAAAATCGTAGACCACCAGGCCGCGGGGGTTCACGGTGTAGGCATCCTGGGCCAGACAGACCAATTCGGGCCTGCCATCGTTGTCGATGTCCTCCAGCAGATTGGGAAAGAGGGTCCCGTACCATTCGAAGTCCGGGCGGTTGATCAGCGAATCCGTGCGGGCTATGGCCGCGAAGGCCTTGTCCTCGCGTTTGAGCATGTTTTCCCAGATGTAGTGATAGCCGTGGACGGTGGTGGCTTTTTGGTCGTTGACGCTGAGGAACATCCACCTGTTTTGGTTGCGGGGATCGGTGAGCACCGTGACGCCGCGCAGAGGTTGGGAGAAGTTGATCTGGGAAATGTCTTTGCCGATCTGGTCGCGCACCAGCAGCATGTGGATATTGGTGCCCTGCGGCGCGGCGGAGAGCAGATGGTCGTAGTTGTTGCCGGAGAGGTCGCCAAAGGCCCAGTTGTAGGACACATCCCTCCTGGGGGTTACTTGGCCGGGACCCAGCTCGTGAGTATTGAAACTGCGGCTGTAACGGCAGCTCGGGATGCCCAGAGCAACCAATCCGGCCACCAGTACCAAAAACTTTTTCATACTTCCCCAAATTAATTTTATTGAGGCCAGTCTAATTCACTTCCCCGCCTGTCAAGCAAAATAATCGGCTGATTTCCCGGTTCGGGCACGGCCGGGAGATTCTGCTTGACAGAGATGCGATGCGGCAAAAATGGGAAAGTCGGTCCGGATGCGCGCTGGAACTATTCCCCGGTTGAATTTGGGGACGCCTTCGGGCTGTTGATAAAAATACACAAAAGAAATTAGGAGCCTTGATGCCCTCCATCGCGGATAATCTGAACAGGGAGCGGAAAAAGATAGAGCAAACGCTGCAGAGATGCGGCCGGACGGCCTCGGAGGTGACTCTTGTGGCCGTCACCAAGACCCATCCGGTGGAGGTGGTGGAAGAGGCTTTGCGCCTGGGCATCCGCCATATCGGCGAAAACAAGGTGCAGGAAGCCCTGCGCAAGATACCCCTGCTGAGCGTGCCGCCACAGGGATTTCACTTCATCGGCCACCTGCAATCCAACAAGATCAACAACCTCCTGAGCCTGAATCCCTTGCTGATCCATTCTGTGGACAGCCTGCACATCGCCCGGGAACTGAACCGCTCGCTGGGCCGCAAAAACCTGATTCAGGACATCCTGGTGCAGGTGAACACCACGGCCGAAACCAGCAAAAGCGGTGTGAGCCTGGCCAACGCGGAGGAAATGATCTGGCAGATCGCGGCCCTGCCCTGCCTGCGCGTGCGAGGCCTGATGACCATCGGTTTGATGAGCATCGACGCGGAACGAACCCGGCCCTATTTCCGCCAACTGCGGGAACTTTTCGACCAGCTCAGCCGCCAAAACATCCCCGGGGTGGAACTTAAACACCTCTCCATGGGCATGAGCGACGATTTCGAGGTGGCGCTGGAAGAAGGCTCAAACATGCTGCGGCTGGGTTCCGCGCTGTTTGGCCAAAGGACCCCCGGAGGCGCGCAGTGAACTTTCTGATCATCGCCCTGATCATCGTTTTGGCCTATTTCTACGGCTGCTTTTCCACCGCGCGGATGCTCACCAAAACCTTTCGCTCGCTCAACATCCACAAAGTGGGCACCGGCCTGGCCGACACCGAAAACATCTACACCCACGTGAGCCGCCCCATGGGCGTTCTGGTGGGCGCGCTGGACATCATGAAAGCCCTGCTTTTCCTGCTGGTGGCAGAGCTGCTGTTGAAACTGCTGGATGCCTACAGCCCCATCGCCGGCGGAGAACTGCTGTATCACAGAAACGTGATGCTGCTCTATGGACTGGCGATGCTGGTGGGACACTGTTTGCCGGTAACCCACAGATTCAAGGGCGGGCGCGGGATCTTCACCTACACCGGCTATCTGCTCTATTTCACGCCCTGGCCCATGCTGATCGCGCTTGTTTTGGCCTGGTTGATCGTGGTTATCTGGAAGCAGATCCGCTTCGCCCAATATGTGATCGTGATCCTGCCGGTGCTGCTCACCCACGTTTTCTACGCCTTTTTCCCCGGCATCCGGGAAGAACTGCCCGGCTCCTTTGTGGCCATCATTTGGGGCATCGCCATCCTGATGGGGGCGCTGAACTTCGCCGTCTCCAAAAAACTGGGGGAATTGTAATGCCCGCCAGGCCCCGGCAAAACAAGATCCCTCAACCGGTCCGCAGCGTCCCGGGGCCGCGCCCGCTGCTGAGCGCGATCGACAAGATCACCCTGGCCTACTGCGCCTGGATCGTTATCTACATGACGTTCGGCATCTTTCTGGGCCGGGCCAGCCAACCCGGGATCCATTTGCCCCGGCATCTGCTGATCGCGGGGCTGGTGGTGCTGCTGGCCTGGACCGAGAGCAGGATGGAGCTCTCAGCCAAACCCATGCTGCTCAAGGCCTTGCGCTTCTTCCACGGCATCTACCCGGTGGTCCTGTTCACCTATTTTTACAGCTCGCTGCACTCCGTTAGCCTGATCATCTTTCCCGAATGGCTGGATCCTTGGTTCATGGACCTGGACAGCAGGATCTGGGGTTACCTGCCTTCCCTGGAATGGGGACGGAGGTACAGCCAGCCGTTCTTTCAGGAACTGTTCCACTTCGCCTATTTCTGCTACTACCCCATGATCGGCGGCCTGCCCCTGTACCTCTATCTCAAAAACAGGCCTGCTTTCCGGGAGCTGATCTTCAACCTCACCTTCGTGTTTTACGCCTGTTACGTTTTCTACAGCCTCTTCCCTGTGGTGGGAGGCCGTTTCCACACCGAATCCTACCAACTTTCCCAGTCCTTCCGGGGCGGGCTGTTCACCCACATCATGGCTTTCATTTACAACCGCAGCAGCCATTGGGGCGGCGCTTTTCCCAGTTCCCACGTGGCCATCGCCGTCGTGCTCACCATCGCGGCGCTGAAATTCACCCGCAGATGGGGATACGTGTTTGCCGTGGTCTCCGTTTTCCTCTCCGTCGCCACCGTCTATTGCCACTATCACTGGTTCGTGGACGCCGTGGCCGGATTGTTCACCGGAATTCTGGGCTATTTTGCCGCAAACTGGACCCGCCACCAACTGGAGGTTGACCAAGTATCATGAAAATCCTGCTCATTTTTGCCATAACCTTAATCTGCGCGGAACTTGCAGCCTACGGGGAAGCTCTGCCCATCACCTCCTTCGACTACGGAACCCCGGAAAACAGCGTCTCCCCCACCGCCATCGGCATGGGCTGCCTGAATGTGACCAACGCCAGCGATTTCTATGCCAGCTACTCCAATCCCGCGCTGCTGGGCGCCAACGACTACAGCCTGGTCTCGGCTTCGTTCCGGGTGAAGGGCGACGAGGACATGACGATCGCGGAGGCGGCCCAGTTCAGCAACGTGCTGCGGCCCAGCCAGTTCAAATACGTCACCGTGGTGGCCAAACAAACTGCCTGGACCTATCAGCCCGTGGCCGCCCTCAATATCATAGAAAACCCTGATCCAGCCTGGCCGCACAACCCGTCCGGTTACCGCTATCTGGACTATCAGCTGGACAAGTGGCAGATCACCCTCGCCAGCAGCGACGATTCCTGGCGCCCCATCCGCTTTGGCCTCAACGCCAAATACCTCACCGGCCGGCTGGTGTACCTGCGATCCGCTCGGCCGGACACCACTTTCATCGACACCAAGGTGAGGGGTTTTTCCACCGATCTGGGCCTCACCCTGCAAACTGGCAGCTTCACTTTTGGGCTGGTTTCCACCGACCTGCTTTCCCGGCTGTGGTGGGATTGGGGCTACAACTCGGTGCCCCTGCAAAGCCGCCTGGCCTTTGGCGCCCAATACGGCACGGAATACCTCACCGTGAGCGGGGGAGTTCAGGGCCGGCTTTCCAAAACCCCGGACACCACCTACCATCTGGGCCTGCAGTACCTTTGGGATTGGCAGGGCGGCGCTTCCGACCAGGGCGACTCCCAGGCCCTCACCGCCAGGATCGGCCTTTACAGCCGCGACTTCAGCGGAACGGACAACATCAACTACACCCTCGGCGCCGGTTACAACTACAAGGTCTTCCGCTTCGACTTTGCCCTGAACAACAAAGGCCTGAAGCTGAGGGACAGCGAATACCTCTTTTCCCTGGGAGTGGGATTGCCTTAGGCCATGGGCGGGCTCAGCTTCCTCAATTCCGGCCTGCTGCTCTTCACCGCGGCCACCGTTTTGCCTCTGCTGATCTGGCTGTTGGCCAAAAAGAAGCCCAAACGGGTGGTCTTTCCCTCCCTCCGTTTCATCAAGGCCGGTCAGGAAGAGGAGAAGAAGCGCACCCGCCTCAAAAACATCCTCCTCCTCATCATCCGCATGCTCATCATCCTGCTGGTAACCCTGGCCACCACCCGCCCGCTGCTCCGCTCATCCCGCCTCAAACCTTCATCCAACCATCCTCCCACCGCCCTCGCCATCCTGCTGGACACTTCCTACAGCATGGACTATGTGGAGGATTCCCGCAGCGATCTGGACCGGGCCCGGGACGCCCTCAAAAAGATCGCCGCCCTCTGCGATCCGGAGGACCGAGTGATCCTGGTAACTTCTGAGGAAAAATGGAACCGCCTGCACGCCCAGATCTATGCCGGCAGGCCGCCTTCCGAACTGATCGACCGGATCTCCACCACCTACACCCCCCTGCCCCTGCAGACCATGCTGGAACTGGCAGAAGCCAAGCTGGCCGAAACCCAGCTGGCCAACCGCGAACTATACCTCATCACCGATGGCCAGAAACAGGATTATCCCGCCTCACCCGAAACCAGGCTGAACGTGATCAACATCGCCCCCGGCCGGGAACCGGCCAACCTGAGCTGTTCCAACGCCCGGGTGCTGCCGCAGTTGGTGGAAAGATCACGCCGCCAGAGCATCGAGTTTCAGCTCACCAACCACGGCACCCAGCCCCAAGACGAGGTGCTGGTGAAAGTGGTGCTGGGCGAAGCCAAGGTGGCGGAGAAATTCGTGGCGCTGCCCGCGCGGCAGACGGTGAATCAGAGCATCTCCATCGACCTGAGGCAGGATGGCTGGCAGAGCGGTTATGTGGAAGTGGTGGACGACCGTCTGGAGCAGGACAACCGCAGCTATTTTTCCTTCCCCTTCCAGCTGGCGCCCCGGGTGGCCGTGATCACCGGCGCGCAAGGCCTGCCCCTCTCCCTGAGGTCGCTGCTAAGCGTCTATGCCGGCAGCGGCGGCAGCGTCGACAGGCTGGATTCCAGCCAACTCAACCTTGCCCTGCTGGACAGCTACCAGACTTTGGTGTTCGTGGGTTCCGCACCCTACTCACCCAAACTGCGCGACATAGTGGCCAAACTAAGCGCCAGCGGTCGTGGCGCGCTTTTTTGCCTGGACGGAAACCTTTCGGCGGAATACCGCTCACTGCTGGGCGGGATCTTCGAAGTCAGCTTCGGCGCCTGGCAGAGCGAGCCCAAAACCATCGGCTACGTAAATCCCCAGCACTACACCACCTCGCTGCTGGCGGGCAAGAACATCCGCTACAACGCGCTGGCGGAATACTGGAAACTCTCCGGGACCGGCGGGGCCACGCTGCTCAGCGGAGCCGGCGAGATCTTCGCCCTCGCCAAAAACAACTTTGTGCTCTGGAATTTCGATCCCGGCGACCAGCGCTCCACCTTTCTGCTGGACGCCGCCTTTGCCGTTTTCGCCTATCGCAGCCTGGAACACGCTGGCACGCTCATGGCCGCCGGTGAAAACCACCTCTTGGGCGATATTGTCAACGCCAGCGAAGTGATCCTCCCCAGCGGGCAAAACCTACAACTGGCCAGCCGCACCCATCTGCTGGAACAACCGGGCATCCACTCTCTGCTCCAGCCGGACGGTCCCGCCAAAGTGATCGCCGTGAACGCCCCGCGGCAGGAAAGCGAGTTTGAACCCATGGACTACAAAGGCCTCACCAATATCAGGCTGCTGGGGCCGGACTGGATCAAAACCCTCTTCCACACACGCCTGGGCCACGACCTCTGGAAGATCCTCCTGGCCGCCGCGCTGCTGCTGGTGATCCTCGAACTCATCCTCGTGAAAAGCGAGGAACTGCGTCCCGCCACGGCGGCGCCCAACCCCGCAACTGGAAGTGAGACATGATCTTGGAAAAACTTAATGACCCCTCCGCCATAAAAAATCTCAGTCCCCAGGAACTCGCCCTCCTGGCCAAGGAGATCCGCAAACGCATTGTGGATGTGGTTTCCCTCAACGGCGGACACATCGCCCCCAGCTTGGGCACGGTGGAACTCACCCTCGCCCTGCTCACCGTTTTTGACCCCCTCAAGGACCGTGTGGTCTGGGATGTGGGCCACCAGAGCTATGCCTGGAAGATCCTCACAGGGCGCAACGAGCGCTTCGGCACCCTGCGCTCCTTTGAGGGCATCAGCGGCTTCACCAACCGCGATGAAAGTCCCTGCGACGCCTTCAGCACAGGCCACAGCAGCACTTCCGTCTCCGCCGCCCTCGGCCTTGCCTGCGCCCGCGACCTGCAGCGCGAAAGCGGCTTTAGCATAGCCGTGATCGGCGACGGCGCCCTCACCGGCGGCATGAGCTTCGAAGCCCTCAACCACGCCGGGCATCTGCAGAAAAACAAGTTTCTGGTGATCCTCAACGACAACGCCATGTCCATCTCCCAAAACGTGGGCGGACTGCAGAAACACATGGCCAGGATGATGGCCAGCCGACCCTACAACACCCTCAAACAGCAGATTTGGGACCTCAGCGGCACCCTGCCGGACAACCTCCGACGCCGCTTCATCCTCGGCGCCCAAAAGCTGGAGGAATCGATGATGAACATCCTGGTGCCAAACATCATCTTCGAGGACCTCGGCTTCAAATATGTGGGCCCCATCGACGGCCACGACATCAGTCTCATTTCCAGCATCCTCCGCCGCGTCCAGCGCCACATGGTGGGCCCGGTGCTGCTGCACGTGGTTACCCAGAAAGGCCGCGGCTACGTTCCCGCGGAGCGGGACGCCTCTTCCTTCCACGGCGTGGGACCCTTCGACGCCAACAGCGGCAAGCAGGCCTGCAGCGGCAGCGAAAGCTGGAGCGAGGTCTTCGGCAAAAGCCTGGTCCGCCTGGCGGAAGCGGATCCCAAAATCGTGGCCATCACCGCCGCCATGGCTGCCGGAACCGGCCTCACCCCCTTTGAGAAGAAGTTTCCCAAGCGCTTTTTTGACGTCGGCATCGCCGAACAACACGCCGTTACCCTGGCCGCCGGGATGGCCTGCAAGGGTGTGAAACCTTTTGTGGCCGTCTACAGCACCTTCCTCCAGCGTGCCATCGACCAGGTGATCCACGACGTCGCCCTACCCCGCCTGCCGGTGGTTTTGTGCATCGACCGTGCCGGACTGGTGGGCGAAGATGGCTCCACGCATCACGGCGCTTTCGACGTTTCGCTGCTCTCCGCCATCCCCAATCTGACCATCCTTTCGCCTTCCACGGCGGAGGAACTGGACGCCATGCTCACTTTCGCCGCCCACCATCAGGACGGCCCGATCGCCATCCGCTATCCGCGCGGGACCGCACCCTGCGGGGAAACGCCGCTTACGGAATTCGCGCCGGGGCGGGCCGAGGTTCTCCACTCCGGTAAAAAAATCGCCCTCATCACCGACGGCGGGGCCAGAACGGTGGCGGAAAAAACCCACGGTCTGCTGCTTGAAGCCGGCCTGGACCCCTGGCTGATCAACCTCCGCAGCCTCAAACCGCTGGATGAAGACTTGCTGCTTGAACTGGCCGGAAGCTGCTCCTGGCTTTTCACCTTTGAAACCAACGCCGTGATCGGCGGCACTGGGGCCCGGATCGCCCAGCTGCTGGCCGCCCAACCTTGCCAGGTGGCCAATTTCGGCTATCCAGACAGCTTTGTCACCCACGGCAAGACCGAGCAACTGAACGAACTTATCGGCTTCACGCCAAAGCAGCTCGCAGAACAGATCCTGAACCACCTCAAAGCCTGATGCCGCCAACGCTAGAACCCATCTGCGCCCAGATCACCCCCCCGGGCTGCGCCGCCGTCAGCGTCCTGAGGATCAGCGGCAGCGGCAGCATCGGCATCGTTGCCCAGTTTTTCCGGCCCCGCCGGAAGCTGCTTACCAGCCCCTCTCACCGCGTTGTCTTTGGCACCTTTCACAGCCGGGACGGCCGGCCGCTGGACCAGGCCCTCTGCACCGTCTTCCGCGCCCCCGCCAGCTACACAGGCGAAGACTGCGTGGAGATATCCTGCCACGGCAACCCCCGCCTGAGCGCCAGGATACTGGAGAACCTTTTGCTGGAGGCGCGCCTGGCCCATCCGGGGGAATTCACCCTCCGTGCTTTGCTGAACGGCAAACTCGATCTCACCCAGGCCGAGGCCGTGAATGACCTCATCTCCGCCACCGGCAGCAAGGCCGAAAACGCCGCCCTGATGCAGGTGCGGGGACTTTTATCCAAACCCCTGCGGGAGGTGCTGGACGCCGTGAACGACGCCCGCCTGCGCTGCGAACTGGCCATCGATTTTGCCGATCAGGACCTCCCACCTCTCGACACCGCCGACCTGAGGAACAGGATCTCCGCCGCGCTGGAACATGCCCGGGAACTGCACAGCGAAGGAGCCCGGGGCCGCTTCATCCGCGAAGGGATCCGCGTCTGCCTCGCCGGAGCGCCCAACTCTGGAAAATCCTCCCTCTTCAACGCCTTTTTGCGCTACAACCGCGCCATCGTGACCCCCCATCCCGGCACCACCCGCGATTACCTGGAGGAAAGCGTTTCCCTGAGCGGCTACAACCTCATCCTCTCCGACACCGCCGGATTGCGCGACAACGCCGGTCCCATCGAGCGCGAAGGCATCGACCGCAGCCGGGGGCTGATGAGCTCCGCCGATCTGATCCTCTTTCTGCTGCCAGTGGATGAATTCACCGCAAACAACGCCGCCGCCTCCCTTTCACCCCATCCGGCCAAAACCCTCTGGCTGGCCAGCAAATGGGACCTTGGCCAACCCGAAACCCCAGGCTCCGCCCCGGTCGACTGCCGCGACGGCTCCGCTCCCGAACTCGCGCTACCCGTTTCAGCGCTGGCCCCGGATGGCCTGAACACCCTCCAAAACGCCATCCTGAAACGCTTTGAGCTGCCCCTGGAAAATCCCGACCGGCCCCTGGTCACCAACGCCCGGCACCTGGCCGCGCTGCAACGCGCCATCACAGCTCTCTCCAGTGCCCTGGTTTCCCTCGACAGCCAGGCCGGCTACGAATTCACAGCCTTCGACCTCATCGCCGCCGCCAACGCCCTCGGCGAAATCCTCGGGGTCTCCTCCGATCCCGATCTCCTGGGCCGCATTTTCGCCGATTTCTGCATCGGCAAATGAATTCTTGGGCCGGTCAGGCTGGTGTCGAGTGCTGGAGTCGAGCGAGATACGAGCATCGACTACAGCAGAACTCCGGGCATACACATTTTCATATGAGTTAACTGATTGAACGAGTTTTCGGATTTAAACATCCCCCACACAGCCCCAGAGTGTCAATCCGGGGAAGCGTGCGTTAGCACGCGGGGCCCCGGAATCCAGGCCTTGCGGGAATAGCCATCCGTCACCACGCCGCCAGGTCAACACATCCACCCCCACCCAATTCATACCAAGACCTTTGCACATAATCCTCAGGGTCTGGTGAAAAAGTAAGAGCATTTAGGATCAAAAAGTAGTTTTTGAAATCTGCAAATAATTCTTGACAAAATAGATAGGCTCATATTTTGTCACTCTATC
>JAJBAV010000028.1 GCA_020532085.1 Candidatus Cloacimonadota bacterium
AGAAAGCCATTGCGGAAGGCGGCCAGGATATGTTGACTATCCTCTGTAAAGGCAAGTGAAGCTCCCACCGGATAACGGCTTGCCCAGTCCAGTACCAGAATCAGCATCATCCGCTTTGCCTTTCCGGTTTTGGGGTCAAGGATATCAAGGGCAAGCTTGTGTCCATCCGCCACCCAGACATCACCAACCCTGAGTAAGCTGCTGTCTCTGTGGATGGTCTTGATGATATGCTCTGCCACGAACTTACTGCCCATGCGAGCCTGTTGCCAGATATCGGGATTGTTATTCCTGAAGTCTGTACACCACCTTCTCAGGGTGGGAATGCTACTCCCCGAATCAAAGTAACCAAGCCGGGCTTGGGCTTTTAGCAGTTTGATGGCAGAGCCGATCTTAACCCGATTGGGATGCAGCAGCATGCTCAGCAGAATTTGACTCTCAAGCTCTGATACCTTGCGTTTACGGATAGTGTTCCAATTGCTGTGGACGAGAGCAAACATGTTGTAGTCCGATTGCAGATATTGCTCTATCCAGGTGCGGATAGTTCTCTCACAGCGTTTATCACGCATCTGATACAGCTCCGGCACCAGTAATCCGTTGTTGTAATCAAGCACTATCTGTTTCCATTCCTCAGTTCTGGACTCACAATCACGCAGCCGGTTCAGCACAACAGTGCAGAAATGTCCCAGCAGCTTTGCCTCTTCCAATCTACGCAAAGGCAGATTGGCATCTTTACTCAGATCCGGATACTCCGTTACCGAGTGAACTTTGTCCGCAGCAGTGATATCTGGATGAGCGTCCTGTGACAAAGTTGGATCACTACACAAGCCCATCTTGGGTTCATCAATACCTGGCACTGTGACACATTTCTCGGGAGATAAATTGTCACAGCGCTCAAAGCCTCTCCCATTCAGCATCTCCGGCATTTCATGCTCTTCCTGAACCACTGTGACACCTGTCACGGTGCCTAATTTGTCACAGTGGTCTTGCCATAAACCGCCCTGCCGATGAGCTTCAAAAGTCGCTTTCATCAGCGCCTCCCTTATTATAATAGTAGGTTCTACTATCCTGTACTGCAATATGTTGGGAAGTCCTTTCTGTTGTAAATGCGCTGAAAATGCAAGAAATCTGCCAACCAAATCCTGCTTAGCGATTCGACCATCTTTTATCTATAAGCCCTGCCTCTTTTATCTCCCAAGAACCAGACAGAATCAAATGAACCATTGAAGCAAACCCCTGTTCAAAGCCCAACACAAGTAGCATAAAGACTTTTCCCAAAGCGCTTTAGACCGGATTCAGACTTGTTCCAGTTCTCCCACACCACCCAGCACTGTGACAATAAAAGCGTTAACAAATCTGATGAGTTCTCCCAAAAATCTGATCATCCGAAACCAGTCCATAAACAGAGCAAATTTGCAATAATCGTGATACAAAACGTCCAGAAACGTCCAAAGACCACTGTGACACAAACCAAAGCCAGTCTTATCTATCTCTCTGCCTGATAAGCCAATAAGACCACTGTGACACGTGATACTGATTTGAAGGTTTGGGTGAGAACTTATATCCAGTCTCGTCGGCAAGTGTCAAGGTTGGGACTGGACTTGCCTGCCGGTTAAAGCTCCGTCCTTGCTTAGGTTTGGTGATAGCTTCCCTCCTCCGCTCCGGTTTCGGGGATCATCCTCTACGCAAACTAATGCCACATCCCCTCGAACGGGTCATGGGTATTCAGATGGTTACCATACTGTTCCTGCTCATTGCTCACCTTGTCTCAATCCCCTCGAACGGGTCATGGGTATTCAGATTTTGAGGCTCTCGTCAAGTCCGCACAATGCAAGTATTATGGTCTCAATCCCCTCGAACGGGTCATGGGTATTCAGATCTAACCATCCACCGCCATAAGCCCTCACTATCCGGTCTCAATCCCCTCGAACGGGTCATGGGTATTCAGATTTGTACGCAAACGTTAGCTCCACCCACACCTACGGGTCTCAATCCCCTCGAACGGGTCATGGGTATTCAGATTATATGATTATTCTGGCTCTTGCCCAAGCGATCTATGTCTCAATCCCCTCGAACGGGTCATGGGTATTCAGATGACTATCAGCCTGAGAACTATATGCAGATTTGGCAGAGTCTCAATCCCCTCGAACGGGTCATGGGTATTCAGATTCAATACATCCCACGCGTTATAGCGTCGCAGAACGGTCTCAATCCCCTCGAACGGGTCATGGGTATTCAGATTCAATACATCCCACGCGTTATAGCGTCGCAGAACGGTCTCAATCCCCTCGAACGGGTCATGGGTATTCAGATAGCAGCGTTTTTAGCTCATTGCAGGACAGAGGCTTGCAAAGGCGTTTCGGACGGCGACGGGTTTTCTGATCTCCGGGGGGTGGGGGCATGTTTTTTCGCGTCTCGCAAATACTTGTCTTGCAGTGAGTTGTAAAAAGGACGGTGATTTGGCCAAGGACAGAGGTCAAATCCCTCTCCCTCAACAAGTTGGGCTAATATCGCTCTATTCATCCAAATCACCGTCCTTGAAAACCATGTTTCTGATGTCTTACCAATATGCAAGCCACTTTTTCTGTCAAGATAAATCCGCAGCCAGGTTCAGACGATTATCAGTTTTGTAAAGAGGCACCTGAATTTGCATAAGAGGTCACTGTGCAAATATTAGGTTATCTTTATGAGGGATAAGAAGTTATTGTGATTTTGGGAGTGATTCTAATCAGGGATGATTAGGGAGTTTTAGCGGTACCTGGGTCACGATTCTTGCATAAAGACGCTGAGGAGAGAGCAAAATAGGGGAAAAGCAGTTTGTGGTAAGTAGTAGCTGTTGTGATGTTGACAGAGAGAGGGATATGGGTTATTTTGCGGAAAAGCGGAGGTCACTAATTCTTGCAAACCGGGTCACGATTCTTGCATAAAGCATAAATGTGCGTAACCTGAAGCGAACTCCTGGAACCATTTTTATGAAATAGTGTGGCAGGAGTGGGCAGTAGAAGGCAGGAGCGCTGAATATAGTAGTGAATAGCCACATTATCCGGCCATACTGGCCTACATTTGGCCGGGTATTAGATCTGCGGACCTTCAGTTAGTCTCAATGTACTCATGCAGCGAGGCAGCAAGAGAAGCAAACCTTGCTTCCAAAGAAGGCATGGCGTCCCTGGGGGGATATGTGCCATTTTCCAGTGTGCCCATGGTGAACGTTGTAATCACCTGGTTATCTTTGCAACCGATCTTCAAAGTATAGGACGCCCAATATGGTACATAAGCCACAGAGACCAGGATAGAAGGCTTAGCCACTAAAGTACCGGTTTCCGGTTGGCGGAGGTTAATGACCTTGTTGGCATCATCAATGTTCAGACTTAACCACTCCTCAGCAAGATAGTAGGCCGCAGCCTGTTCTTTAGTAACAGCGTTGGTATAGGTGTAAACACCTTCTCCAGGGTCAAACCCATACCGGGTTGTTACATTGGCGCAACCAGACACAGACAAGGCAATGATGATAGCTATCAGTGTTGGGAATAGTATGTTGTAACGCATGAATAGCTCCTTAGATGTATTTACGGATGGAGAGGACCAGAACGGCGATCAGCGCGCAGTCATCGGTGTCTCGATTAAAAGCAACGGGCTTATAGCTGGAGTTGATGGGCCAAAGCCAGGCGGTGCGGTGACGGTGATCCAGGACGTATTGCTTGAGCGTGATACCGTCCGCGGTGCGAAAGGCACAGACGCGACCATCAAGCTTGATCCCGTGCCAGTTGGTGCTGAGCACCACGTAGTCACCAGGCTGGATAACGGGCAGCATGGACTCTCCGTCCACGCGGAACACCCAGTAGGGCGGGGGCAAGGTAAGGAGGGTGGCAGGGACATCCAAAAGCTCATTCGCTTCATCCTGGACAAACTCAAAAGGTACGCCCGCGGCAATGTCGCCCAGGACAGGCAGACGCAGGAGGTCAATACTGCCCTCGCGGGCGCGTACATTATTATACATTTGCCCTTCCCCGGTGATGAGCCAATTAAGGTTGATGTTATAGGTATTTGCTATTTTGGAAAGGTCAATATTCGAGATTGAAAGCTTCCCGGACTCATAATCAGAGACCTTAGCCTGGCTGCAACCAAGTACTTCTGACAACTTTTTTTGGGTTGCTGAAACGCTTGTCCTGACAAGTTTTAAGCGTTGTGCAAGCCCCTCGTTATGAGCTTTCATAGCATTATCCTATATTTTTCGCTTGACAGCATAGCGTATTGCTATATCGTGTCCTCTATATATGACAAGACCCAAATACAAGAGAGGAGAAACGATGTCAAGTGAAAATTTCACGCTGGCCGGGAAACAAATCAAGAAAGCCTTGATTGATCTTGATTTGAGCTACCTGGCCCTGGCGCGGGGGGTGGGGGTATCGGTGTATTACATCCGCGAAATCGTGAACGGCACGCGGAAAGCGCGGGCTGCGCGGCAGCGGATAGCCGTGTTTTTGGCGGCCCAGTACAAGAGGCAGGGGCAGCAGGTGCCGCGGGCGATCCGGGAAGAGGCGGAGGCCGCATGAGCAACAATCACAAGGATGGAGGTATCCAATGAAAAACATGATCAAGCGCGCCTGGGATTGGGCGCAGAGTGAGACAGGGGACATGGTAGTGGGCGGCTTTTTGCTGCTCGGCTGCCTGGGCGTCGGCTTTTGGCTGATGTGGCTTTTATGGGCCTGCGGGTGGGGGTGAGAGATGAATTTGGATAAGATGATCAAAGGCAGCGCAGAGGAACTGAGCAAACGGCTGAACAAAGCGTTGGAAGAACACCGGGAGAAGATGCGTGAACGGGACGCTCGGATGGAGGCAATCCCGACCTTAGATAACGGCAAGGAGTATAGCCCAAGAATGTTCGGGCACAACGGGGACAAGGACCAGCCTAAGAGTGATGCGCGAAGTCAGACAGCGTCGCAAGGGCGTGAATCATGATGAGGATAAGAAAAGGAACTCTTTGTCGGTCCGGACGCGTAACAAGACGAACTCAATGGTATCGGGACAGGGTATCGGGACATGGTTATCGTCAAGATAAGCCAGGTAAAGAAGTCTCTTTGGCGGAATCTGGTCAAGGCGATCCAGATTGTGGACCAAACGAACAAAGAGGCCAAACAGAATCTCAAGATCAAGGTATTGTGGCAGCTGTTTACGTGCCACAAACTCAAGCGCAGCCCGATTCACACGGTCGTTGTCTCGCGAAGCCAAAGCTTCCAGAGCAGCTGGATCAGCTTGGGATTCAAGCTGTAGCAACTGCTCCATATATGGCAAAAACATCGCGGTGTATTGAGCGATGGATTGCTTCAAATCAGCAACTGTAATGGTTGGCAGGTTAAGAATTATCATGATGGGACGCTCCTTCTATAATGGTTGTGAGACTATGAGCAGGACTGGGGCGTCCCGCCTTTTTGTCAAGAGCAGAGTTGAAACCGGCCCCGCGCGCGAGGCCCGTTTGAGCTTTACAAACCACCTACCTACAACTCCGGGGCGGGAGAGGAGTCGACACCTCCCCGCCCTTTTTGAGAGTTTAGCGGGTGGAAATTTTAACAAGGAGCTGTAGAATGAGTGGTCAACACATTAACGCAAACTGGCTCACGGTAAAGGAATACGCGGCCATTAAGGGGATCAGTGAGCGAGCGGTACGCAAAAACATAGCAGCTGGTAAATACGAGATTAGAGAGGTGCCGCACCCCTCCAGGAAAGATCAAGTATCTTACGAAATCTGGACCGCCGAACCAGAGTGCGGAACCAAAAGTGCGGAACCAGAGTGCGGAACTAAAAGTGCGGAACCAGAGTGCGGAACCAAAAGTGCGGAACCAGAGAGCGGAACCAAAAGTGCGGAACCAGAGTGCGGAACCAAAAGTGCGGAACCTGAGAGCGGAACCAAAAGTGCGGAACCAGAGTGCGACAACCAGGATGAAACCTTGGGCGCGTGTGAGAGTTGTTATGCCAAAACGATGTGCCATAAAGCAGAGTGCTGTTACGAGTGCGATGAATACAGCCACTGCAACAGCCACCAGTGCAAGTTAGCCTGGGCAGAGTCACAGCGCACGGGCAACGACTACCAGGACGTGATGGCCGGCTATCGGGATCATCGAACGAGCGCCGCGGGCGCCGTCATGGCCGAGGTAATGTGCGACGACCCCGCTCCGGAGGTGACAGAGGTTGTGAAACCTGCTCCGGGCAGAGTGGTTGAGTATGTTCCTTACCATAAGCTTGATGAGGCGCAGTTGTACGCGCTGCTGATGCAGGAGATCGAGCGGAGATTGCGGAGCGCGAGCAGCCGGGGGGCGTGTTGGGAGGAAATCACGGGCGCGTACAACGCCGGTGACCTGGTGCCTGAGCTGCGCAAGCTGCGGGGCTGTCGGAGCGAGCGGGGCCTGCGGCATTGGTGGCAGCGCTGGAGCGAGACGGGCGACATGTTTGAGCTGGTTCACAAGAATACGGCTCAGATCCGTGGGCGCAAGGTGACGCAGTTCGAGCAGGACTATTTGCTCAAGCATCTGCTTTCAGACAGCAAGGCAAGCATTGGCAGCTCGATCACGATGCTGAAGGACGAGGCGCGGGAGCTGGGGCTGGACAGCCCGAGCAGTGAGGCCACGCTCAAGCGCTGGTGCAACGACTGGGCGGCGGCGCATCCCGCGGTATGGGCGCAAGGGCGGCTCGGCGATAAGTATGTGAAGGACAACATCATAAAGAGCCTGATCCGCAACACAGACGACATCAAGTTTGGTGACGTGCTGGTGGGTGACGGCCATGTGATTGGCAACGACATCATCAATCCGCTGACGGGCAAGCCAGCCAGGTTGACGATGATCATGTTTTACGACTGGGCCTCCAGATACCCGGTGGGGGCGAGCCTGGCCTACACAGAGGACAGCGTGCACATCCTCACGGCGCTCCGGAACGCGATATTGCAGCTGGAGTTTGTGCCCAAGTGCGTTTACCTGGATAACGGGCGGGCGTTCAAGAGCAAGCTGTTCACGCAGGCGCCGGAGGACCACGACCTGAGCGTTGAGCTGGCCGGGATACTGCCGCGGCTGGGGATCTACGCGCACTTTGCCGAGGCTTACAACGGCCGGAGCAAGGTGATCGAACGGTATTTCAAGACGATGCAGGAGCAGTGGGAGCGGTTCATGAGTGGTTTCCGGGGGAGCACGATAGCGGACAAGCCGGCACATTTGATGCGTAACGAGAAGTGGGCCAAGAAGATGTTTGAGGGCAAGCCCATGGAGTATGACGAGGCGCTGACGATGGCCTACTATTGGGTGCGCTACATGTATGGCAACCGTCCCAACGCCCAGTTGAAGGGCCAGACACCCTACACCGTCTTCAGAGAGAGCGAGCGGCCGGCAGACCGGGCGGTGCAGATCCGCGAACTGGACATATTGATGCTGAAGGCGGAGCGCAAGCGGGTGCGTAAGGACGGGATCATGCTGATGGGCAACCGTTATTGGGCTCCTGAGCTGGTGGATCACGCGCTGCAGCCGGTGGTGATCCGGTATGATTACTGCGATCTGCGGCAGATAATGGTGTATGATGAGAGGAGTTGGCTGATCTGCGAGGCTGAGCTACGGGAGGGCGTGAACGGCATGGCCTTCTTGAGCGATAATCCATTGGCTTATCACGAGGTGAAAGCGGAGATCAAGGAAAACAAGGCCATCCACCGGATGATCCAGAAGACGACGAAACGGACGGTGGATCGGGCCAAGGACGGCGTGGACCGCGAACTGGCCAAACACCAGGGGATTATTGAGCAGCGCAAGGCCGAGATCGAACAGCACAATCCGCTGTTCAAAAATCCGCCCATGATGCCGCCCAGGAAGCCGAGGGCGGACGTGCATGACGACGTGGCGGCCCTGGAGAAGATCGCGCGCGAGGCTGAGAGCGAGGTGCCCGTGGTGATCGAGCTGGAGCAGGCTGTTGCCGCGGCGGCGCCGGCAATCGAGAAGACGATTGAGCTGGAGGACCTACTGGAAGACGAGGGCAGCTTGGCCTCCACCGTGAGTTTCAAGGAAATGCAAAAAATCATTGGAATAGAGAGGTAAGACAATGAAAGAAGGAAAACTGGCAAGGCTGGGCAACGTGGTGAAAGCGGACCAGTGTTTGGACTATTTACTTAAGCGGCCCCGGCTGGAGATGGTGGGGATGGGCCTGATCTACGGACATCCGGGCCTGGGTAAGACCACCTACGCGCAGCGGATGGCCTACAGTAAGGGCTACATTTATCTAAGACTTGAGAGCTACATGACCCCCAAAGCGTTCGCGGTGGCGCTGAAGAATGCCCTGATGCGGCATTTGGGCGCGGGCGACCTACCCGTGACCGGGAGCGCGGCGGGGATCATGAACTCGATCATCGGTTTGCTGTGCCAGCATCCGGAGGTGGTGATCGTGGTGGATGAGATCGACTACGCCTTCCGGGAGCCGAAGATCCTGGGCGCTTTGCGCGACATTGTGGACGAGACGATGGCGGTGGTGATCCTGGTGGGGATGCAGAACGCGAAGGAGAAGTTGTATCAGATCAACCGGTATTACTTCGACAGGTGCGGGGTATTCTGCGAGTTCGAGCAGCCCAGCAAAAAGGACATCGCAATTTTGTCGGTGACGGTGATGGACGTAAAATTCGCAGAGGACATCGTGGATTACATCTATCGCCGCAACAAGGGGACGCTGCGGGACACGATCAAGCTGATCCACAGCATCGAGAGCGTGGCGAAGAGCATGAAGCTGAGCACCATCACGGTGCATGATCTGGAGGCGCAGAAGTGAGCAAGCTGGTGGAGAATTTCGCGGCCCAGTACCGGCGTCCGTTCAACGTGGAGATATGCGGCAACCTGACCGGTGAGAGCGATGACGCCGTGACGCAAACGATGGCGCGGCTGGTGCGCGCGGGCAGGGCCAGGGAGATCGAGCCTGGAGTATGGCAGGCGACTCAGACGCACCGGATCGTGAACACCAATAGCGTGAACGGTATACGCTGGACCTACCGCGTGAGCGTGGGCGCTAAAGTGATAGAGGTGCTGAGCCAGAAGCGGGTGGAAAGTGTGCGCGACCTGGGCCAGCACCTAAGCGTTAGCCGGCAATACGCCTACATGTATTTGGAGGCGTTGGCGAGCCTGGGCGCGGTGACCTGGACGGGGAGCCGCTACATTGGGACGGGGCAGGACGACCTGACACTTTTAGGCTGTGTGATCGAAAAGGGGATCCTGGCCAGGCTGAAGCGGGAGGCGACGTGACCAGGGAAGAGAAGTGCAAGGCGCTGCGAGGCAAGATCCAGGCGCACCGGATCAAACGGCTGGGCTGGAGCGAGCCAGTATTCAGGTTTATCTTGAAGGGACTGCAGTATCATGACCATCTGCGCGACATGGATTTGGACGAGCTGGAATCTCTTTGGAAGGTGATCTCAGGCTACCGCCGGAGCGGGCGGCCGACAGAGTGGGAATATGATTCAGCCGGGCGCTACATCTACAAGCTGCAGATGGCTGCGGGCTGGAATGACGCGATGCTGCGGACCTTTTTGGCCAACACCTATCACAAGACCCATATCAACCTTTTGACGGAAGAGGAGCGGACCGAAGTCCGGCAGCTCCTGGAGAAAATCACCCAACCACCTATTGAGGAGTACAAACGATGACTACAACCCTAACGTTGCCCATATGGGCACTGATCCTGCTGATCGGCTACAGTTTGCTGTTCACGGGATTGTTCGTGATGGCCTTAGCCGCCATGGAAAGCGAGAAGGCAGCCCATGAGCGCAGCCGCATTCATTTGAAGAAGGAAGTGAGCTATTTTTGCAGGCGCATGATCTCCGCCAAACGAGATCTGAGCCAGCTGCAAAACGACGGCGGCGGCACGGGCACGCGGCACCTGGTGGGCAAGTATGTGGAGGCCATGAACGAGGTATCGCGGGTGCGGCAGAAGCTGCGCGAGCTGGACTCGGAGCTGCTAAAACAGTTTGAAGGGCCGAAGGAGGCGTCATGATCACGCTGAGTTACGACGGGCTGAAGCAAGAGTATGATGCCCGCTCTTACCCCTTTTACGCCGCTCCATATGACCTGAACCTGTTCGGGATCCGATCCGCCGAGACGCGCGCAGGCCATTTTGACGACACGCTGGGGCTGGCCTGGGTGGATGAGGAAGGCGAGCAGTGGGTGTTTCAGGTGCCGGGAACCACCGATCCCGGCGCGTATTACCTGGAGCGTCCGCTCAACTGGCGGGGGACGGCGATATTGGCGCCTGGCCATTACCCCAAGATGTACCGTCCCGGCAAGCACCGGGGCAAGTACAGGGCATTGGTGCAGGTGAGTCCATGCGTGGTGATCCGCGACAATAACCGGGACCGCGTGCTGGACTATAGCGGCAAGCGCTACACCGGACTGTACGGAATCAATTTCCACCGCGCCCTGGCCAGAGGCATTACGCTATACGTGGGGCCGCATTCGGCAGGCTGCCAGGTGGTGAAACAAGCCCATGACCTGGATTACACCCTCAGCCTGGTGGACAAGCAGAAGCTGTGGATCGGCAGCGATGACGTGAGCTACAGCCTGCTATACGCGCCGGAGCTGGTGACGAAGCGGGAGGCGACGTGACCAGGACGATTGACGAACGAATGGCGGCGCTGGGCTTCAAGCATCTGGAGCATACCGACAGCTGGATGAAAGGGCGCTGGTGGGTGGCATGGAAGCGTAACCGCCAGCCTTGGCTGGAAATCAGCAACATGGGAATATTACGGGCCACGGTGCGGACCCTGGCCGAGGCCGCTGAATGGCTGGAGGTGCATCATGATGAGGCTTAAGCTGGTGGTGATCAGCCGGTGCAGCGACTGCAACGTCGAAGGATGCGAGAATCGCGTTTGCGTGGGGCCAATCCCGGAAGAGTGCGGGCTGGAAGACGCCTTGGCCGCGAGCCTGGTGGCGCTACAGTGTCAGGAATGCCGGTGCACGTTTGAGCAGATCCCGATGGAGCAGCAGTATTGCCCGATCTGCGGAACGGGCAGGGTGGCGCTGAGGGGGGAGGAATGAAGAAGCAGAGCCAGGTGCAGACGGACCTGATCAAGCGGTTACGGACCGAAGTTTACAAGGCCTTCAAGCGCTACGGCTGGACGCGGGTGGAGGCGGAAGGCGCGCTGCTATTGTTGTGCCTGCCTCAGAACAAAGGCAGGACAATAGATCCTGGGTTGCTTGAGGCTCTAACACCACTTAGGAGAGTTGTTTGCGCGCTTATGGACGTGACATGGGAGCGAGAGAATGGAAGATCCTCTTAGCAAAAGGGTGATAGTAGAGCACTGCCCGAGGTGCGGAGTGAAATGGAGCAACGAACCGTATATCACCGGTGATCAAGACGGGAGGCCCGTGATCGGCCTGGTATGCGGCTGCGGGATGAAGACGGAAGTATTGCTGGAGCAAGGCATGCCTTTGCAGGTGAACCTGGCAAACGCCATCTTTGGCGCGATGTGCCAGGTGGTAAAGGTAGCCTTCATGCTTCAGCGTGACATAACGATAACAATCAACAAGGAGCAAGATATGAAAAAGACAACGAAGCCGGAGGTGGACAATGCCTAAAGGCGTGAGTGAGTGCCCTGTCTGCCATGGCAAGGGGACCCTGACCGAAGACGCGCGGGGATATGAATTTGTGACGCGCGACCCGATGACGAGCCGGTGCTTGGTGTGTAGCGGGCGAGGCCACATAAATGGACGGACCAAGCTGCCCAACGGACAGGAGGCCCATACCATCCTTTCGGGAAAGCGGCTGAACGTGAGCAGGAAAGCCAGCAAGCAGATCGTGCCGGATGTGGGCATTGATTTGAGCGTACCAGCTGACATGGTGAAGGAGGTTAAAGAGGTTGAGAGCGTAGTGCGGGAGCAAGAGGGGCATTGGCCCACACGCTACATCATGCCCGACGGCTCGTTCCTGGTGCGCCCGACGGATCCGCAATATTTGGAGGTGCTGCGGCGCGCGCGGCAGCATGCCCGCAGCAGGGGCACGTGGAGCAGCTATGACGAGCTGCGCTATGTGGACGTGCTGGAGGGTGTAATCGACGGGACGAACGAAATACTGAAGGAGGCGCATCATGCCTAAAATACTGGATTACAACGGAGATAAGTACTGGATCAACGGCGACAACCAGATGGTGCTGGAACGATACGTTTCAGCCGACGACAAGAGCAGGGACAAGCTGGTGGGCGAGTTGATCAAGCGGGCGAAGCGGCTGAACAAGCTGATCATTGGCGAAAAGGAAGCGATGTCGCACGCCATCGCCGATTATCTGAACAAGGTCGCGGCGGCGAAGGGTGAGGAATGGAGCGGCGGCACTACGCTGTACAACTTCAGCGCGGACCAGGCGGTGGTGATCAAGATGGCGCGGCGGATCGTGTTCAGTGAAAAGCTGAACCTGGCCAAGCAGAAGATCGACGAGTGCATTCGGGAGTGGAGCACGGGCGCGACCGACGAGCTGAAATCGCTGGTCACCCGGGCCTTCGAGATGGATAAACAGGGCAAGTACGACACCAAGCAGATCCTGGGGCTGCGACAGATGAAGTTCGACCACCCGCTCTGGCTGGAGGCGATGGAACTGATCGTGGACAGCATCATCGTGCAGGGCACTAAGACCTACTTCTACTTTCAAGAAGCGAACGAGGAAGGCGCGCTGGAGAGCATCGTGCTGGACTACGCGAAGCTGTGAGGACGGGTAATGGCCGAGATCAAGGAACTATGGATTATGGCAAGGGAGCTGCTGGGACAGGACGAACTGTCCCGGCGGTTCCGGGGCTGGATCCGGAATTTAATCCGGACGGCGCGCGTGAAGCAAAGCAGCAGAGACAGCTGGGAGCTCGACGCGGACGACGCGCAGGTGATAATCAAGGACCTCAACGACCGCACCAAGAGCAAGTTTTCGCTCACCGACAACGCGCAGGTGATGATCAGCAAGCTCTTGAGGCAAGGATATACAGTGCAGGACTTTATCCGGGTGCATGAGATCAAGACCACGCAGTGGTGGAATGATGAGAAGATGAAGAATAATCTGCGGCCGAGCACGCTATACCGGCAGAGCCATTTTGATGAGTATTTGGGTGAATGGCACCGGCAAGAGGCAGAACGGGCGGAGCTGGCGGCGAAACGTGCAAAGCAGCAAACAGCGGCGCCGGCACGGGCGGCGGTTAAGCAGGCTGAACGGGACGCCGTGGTATCCGAACTGAACGCGCGCGCCTGGCATGATTTTGAGAGCTGGGGGGAGTTCATGCGGTGGACACTGCGGTTCCCCGACGCGAGCAGTTTGAACGCATATTTGGAAGATGTGCCTTCCCGGCTCCGCGCAATGCGCACAGCGCCGAGGATGGGCTTCCTGGCGGCGACCAAGAATTGTCCAGACGGGGCCAAAACGGAGTATTTGAAGCTGAAAAAGGAGCATGCGCATGGAACTGTTCAAGAGTGACCGCTGTTACCGGCCCGACGAGATCGCCACTATCCTGGGAGTGGTGATATCAACCGTGTATCGCATGATGCGCGACATCGAGGACCCACTGCCGAGCTACCGTATCGCCGGCAAGCGGCAGTTGCGCGCGCAGGGGAAGGACCTGAACGCGTATATGGAAAGGCATCGAGTGTGCCCAGAAAATGAATGAAGCTAGCCCCGGGTGACCCCGGGGTTTTTTTGTGGAAACAGTGTTGCTTGGGCTGGATACCGGGGGAAAGTTTGGTGACAGTGAAAAAAAGTGTGGCAGGAGTGGGCAGGAGGATTTGACGAGATGAGGGGAGGCTGATGAAATGGAGCCATGGCAAACAGTAAAGCATTCCGCGAGAAAAAAGAAGCCGCTTTTGAAGCGTTCATGGGCGGCAAGACCAATCCCATCGAGCTGGCCGCGCTGGTGGGCTGCGCCCCCAAGACGACCAACAAGTGGATCAAAGAGGGCGCGTGGGACAGGATTGAGGGGGAAGAGCGCAGATTGAACCGCAAGATCTCGGTAGCCAGGAAGAAAGCGCTGTTGACGGCGTTGGAACAATACGCCAAGGATCCAAAAAACACGGCGCTGCAGAGCCTGGTGAGCATCCTGCGGGCAGAGCAGCGGCGGCAGGAGCCGGCCAAAGAGCTGAATGACTACATTATCAAGTTCCTTGATCATACCACAGATTACATGATCGAGCGTGAGCTGGGCGGGCTGTGCAAACAGTTTCAGGCCATCCTGATGGACCTGGCCGAATACCTGCGAAACCGTAATGGATAATACACCCCCATGTCCCTCCTCATACCCCTCCGTCCGACCCCGGCCACGCCCAGAGCTATCTGGCGTGGCCGCTTTATGAATTATATGAACAACAGAATAACAGAGGCTTGAAATGGATGATTTGCTGATCAAGATATTGTTTGCGCTTTTTGGTCTATACAGCGCCGCGATGACTTGGATATTCAAAAGCGTATATGGCGAACATAAGAGGCTGCAGAAAGAGCACGGCGATCTGCGCGAGAAGGTGGCCTCGATTCGGAACCAGATGATGCTGGATTGGCAGGAGACGATGAACAAGCAATTCGACCATTATCTCGAACAGATCGACGCGAAGTTAGACGCCTGGTGGAATAAGATTGAGTGTAACCTGATGAATGAGGGGCGCCTCCCTCCTCGGCGTAATAAAAAAAACCCGGAGCAATAAATGCAGAAACCCGCCGTCATCACCGCCTTCACCGGCGACACCATCGACCTCCGGATATCGCTCTACGATTCCACCGGCTCACCCCTCGCCCTCACCACCCTGGGCCTCACCGTGCCCACCCTCTCCGTGGACGGGCTGGACGAACCGATAGCTGGCTCCGTCAGCGGCAATGTTGTCTCCCTCACTGTCCCCAAGGAAACAGCTTTGGAGGCTGGCACCCACCCCTTCTACGCCCAGATCGCCGATGCCGACGCAAACACCCTCTACACCATCGCCTACGGCCATCTCATCATTAAGGACCTCCCCGTGGTCACTTTTCCCACTCCATGATCGTCACTGCCCGTCTCCAGGCCCGCCTCCACGCCCAGCACCTCACCGCCCGGATCTCCCGCGTTCCCTCCTCCGCCGCCCTGGACACCGGCCTCCGCGCCACCCTCGACCCCCTCTCTGTGGACATCCCCCTGCCCCAGTGCGCCGTCCCGGTTATCTCTCTTTCCGCGGATAATCCCATTACCACCGACAGCCTTCACTCCATTACCTGCGCGACCCTTGGCGCCGCTATCTATTACACTACCGACGGCTCGGATCCCAGCACCGAATCCACCCCTTACACAGTCCCCTTTGCCATACCCACCCCCGGCGCCCACCAGATCAAAGCCATCGCGGCGGCTGAAGGTTACACTACCTCCGCCATCGCCGCCTCGAGCGTTTTCACGGTCACCTTGGACACCAGCGGATATCTCAGCGCTGTAACTGGTTCTGGCGCGCCTATCCCCGTTAAAACCCAGGGCGCCTATCATTATCTGATTTTCAATCAAAGCGGCACTCTCACGATCCATACGGCAACGGAAGTGGACTATCTCTTGGTTGCCGGAGGTGGGTCCGGCGGCGTGACTAATTTAGGTTCCGGAGCTGGCGGCGGCGGCGCGGGTGGGTGTAAGTATGTGCCTGCTGCCACCGACCTAACTGTTGGCGCGTACAACGTGGCTGTCGGCGCAGGTGGCGCCGGGATTGACGGCAGCGGTGACGGCGGTGTCGGCGGCGATTCCGTGATAAATGAATATTTTACCCCTTTAGTAGATATAAACAAAACGCTGGGAGGTGGCAAAGGTCTGTATAACGGGGCCACGGCCACGGCGACAGGCGGTTCTGGTGGGGGGAACAGACACATCATTACTGCTTCTCCTTTGGGAAACGCCGGACAAGGCCACAACGGCGGTGGCGGGTATGCCAGTGGATCCAACCGCCAGGGCGGCGGAGGCGGCGGCAAAGGCAACGACGATAATCCGGCTGTCGATGGCGGCAATGGCGTAGGGCTTTCGGGCACCTCCACCGACGGCGGTAATGGTGGCAGCGGCATTGACATGAACACCCGTTTTGGCCTCACCAACGGCGTGATAGACGATGTTGTGATTGGCGCGGCTGGCTGGTTTGCTGGCGGCGGTGGCGGCAGCGCTACCTCGACCCGACCCGACGGCATCGGCCACAGCGGCGGCACCAACGGCCGCAGTGGACTCAGCGCCCTGGCCAATACAGGATCCGGCTCCGGCGGCAACGAAGTCGCTGCCTCCGGCAACGGCGCGAATGGCGTGTTTATCATCCGCTGGGCGGCATAATGGACAGCTACCGGCACTGTGCCGAACTCAACGAGGCCAACGTGGTGATCAACATCATCTGCTGCGACAACGTCGCCTGGGCCAACTCTCGCCTGGGCGGCACCTGGATCGCCGTAAACACATCCTCCTGCGGCATCGGCTGGACCTGGTCCGGCTCCGAATTTATCCCGCCTTCTGATCCCGAGGAGCCCCAGGAGCCCCCATGGGATTAACCCCTCCGCCCCCGCTCCGCCCCCTTCACCAGTCGTCATCCCCGCGTAAACTGGGATACAGTCCCTACACCTACCCCCATCTTACCTCACACCAATTTATCGACAATAAGGAGAACACCATGAAACAACGCCTCGCCAACCAATGGAAGCATCTGCTCGGCTTCTGGATCGTCGCCACGGTCTGCGGATTCCTGCACTGGCTCATCCTCAAAGCCGACCCCAAAGCCCAGATGTACCTCTGGTGGTTCGGTGTCTGGGCCATCTTCATCTTCGCCCTGAATATCGAACGCAACCAGTTTATCCTCTCCGGCCTTTCCCTGCGCGAATACCTCCGCCGCAAATGGCTCGACACCCTCCTGGACTTCATCTGCTCCCTGGCCGGAGGCATCCTCGGCCTTCTCCCCTGGTGGTACTGGAGCGGATTCTGAACCCGATCATGAACCCAATGGCGTAAATCATGCCTAAATTCATACAGCGCCAACACAAGGCCCTGGCCGAGATCGCGGCCAAGACCGAGCACATCAAGCCGTTTCGGCAGGATAGCCCAGCGCTGCGTGACGAACGCATTGAGAGGGCCACCGGCGAGGGCTGGGCGGCCTTCAGTTATTTCTGTGAGACCTACTTTCCACATGTGTTTACCAAGCCCTGGTGCAGCTTCCACAAGGAGATGTTCGAGCATACGCACGGATTTGTCGGGGTGATCGGGATCACGGGATTCCGCGGTCTGGGCAAGACGGTGCTGATAGGCGTGGTTTACCCGATCTGGATGATCATCAAGGGCGAACGCTATGTGATCCACACGGCTGCCGACCTTGATCTGGCTGTTGAGCGGAGCGCTTTTACTTTGCACGAATTGCAGAACAATCGGCGGTTGCTGACGGATTGGCCTGATCTGACGCCGACAGAGACGGAGAAGGAAGACTATTACCTCAAGAACAAGGCGAGGATCAGGGCCAGGAGCATCAAGCAGAGCCACCGGGGGACGATCAACCCAAGGACAGCGATGCGCCCCGGCTTGATCGTGTGTGACGACATCGACAAAGACGAGAACATGGGAAACCAGAGCATAGGGCGCCGGAAGATGGAGAAGATCACCCAGGAACTGGCAGGCGCCCTGGACCCGGCGGAACCGGGCGCGGTGATCTGGCTGGGCAACCTGGTACACCCCAACTACGCGATATGTCAATTTGAGGCGCTCATATCAGGCGATATTCGGGCCGATCACCCGGAAATGGACTTGGGGCACCAAACCGCGTTAAAAACTCCACAGCGGGCAATTCTGCGCTATTCATTGGAAGATTCGCGGGGGCGCAGCCACTGGGAAGAGCAATATCCGAGTGAAAGCCTGGCCGAGCTGCGACAGAAATTCGGGCACACGGGCTACCAGCGGGAGATGCTGGGGCAGCCCGTGATTGAGGGGAACATCTTCAAAAACGATTGGTTCACGCGGTGGCGCCGGCTGCCGGAGCCGCGGAAGATGAAGCGGGTGTGGCTGTACGCGGATCCAGCCTGGGGCGAGAAGGGCTGTTATAAGGCCGTGATCTCCATAGGTTACGACGGGGAGAGGTTTTATATATTACATGCATGGGTGCGGCAGACGGAGAACACGAAGTTTTTCAAGTACTACTACGACGCGTATCAGGAGCTGGACCGGATATACAGGGTGAAGGCGCGGGCGGCATGTGAGACCACCTTTGGCCAGGGCAGGATCCTGGCTGATTTTGACCGCTGGGCGACGGACAACCATCTGCCTCCGATCAGCCACCGGATCAAGCGGATAGACAACAAGGAAAACAAGAATCTGCGCATCGAGAGGACGGAGACGATCATCGAGACGGCGAAGGTGTTGTTCCCGGAGGGGCAGGACACGCCGACCCTGATCAGCCAGTACCTTACGTATCCGGATGGATATTTGGATGGTCCGGACGCGTTGGCCGGATGCCTGGAGCGGTTCCGCGAATATGACATTGGGCGCAACCGGGTGAAGGTGCGGAGGATGAGCTGGTGAACTACTTTGACAGCCTGATGCTGGAGTATTACCGGGTGCTGAACAACGCCTGGAAGAAGGAGCTGAGGGAGAGCGCGCTGATGGCGATCTCGATGCTGGCTGAGCTGCCGGCGGCGGAGCGGGTGGACCAGGCGCGGGTGAACGCGCTGATGGACGTGATCAACCAGAACCTTGGCAACGACTTCATGATGGCCGTGAGCCAGGAGACCAAGGCATACGTGGAGCGCAGCCTGCGACTGGGCCTGCAGGACGTGAAGACGAGCGCCCAGGAGCGGATCGGGATTGGCCTGTGGGGGATAGCGGACCAGAAGCTGGCCGCGCAGATCCAGAACCAGAACCTGTTTTGGATCGGGCAGCATTTTGGGGCGGACATCAGCCAGGACTTCAGGGACACGCTGACCAAGGCCATCGAGCAGGGCTATACCAAGGACATGCTGGCCAACGCGCTGCGTGACCAGTTCAACGATCTGGGCCAGAAGGGAGATCTGTACTGGCAGGGCCTGGCAGAACACACGGCGCTGCGGATCCGTGAGTTTGGGCGGCTATCCGGATATGAAAAAGCTGGGGTGAAATACTACCGGCTGGTCAATCCGATGGATGACCGCACCAGTGAGATCTGCTGGGCGCTGGTGAGCCAAAACAAGCTTTATCCGCTGGACGTGGCTTTGGAGGTGAGGGACAATCTGATGGAGATCGACGTGAACGCAGAAGGCCTGGAGGAAGCGCGGGAGCGGATCAAGGCGGTGGCACCATGGGTGAAGCCGAGCCAGATCGAGAGGGACAGGGAGGGCAATCCCACAGGCGTGAGCGGAGCGTACACGCCATTTCCGCCGTTTCACTGGAAATGCCGGACAGAAACGGAGATTGTGGAGTGAGCGTGAAAAAAGTGTGGCAGGAGTGGGCAGGAGGATTTGACGCGAAGGCGTGGCCGCGGAGGAATGGAGCCATGAACAGCCAAGAGGTAACCATATGAGCGCGATCCCAATCGACGGACCCGAGCTGGTGACGATATTGAATCTGCCGGCAGACCTGTCCCGGAACCCAATATGGGGCGAGCACGCGGGCCTGGTGCTGGCCGAACTGGCTGAGCTGCTGGATGAGGACACCTACGCGGACGCGGTGGGCGACATGGCAGCCGAAGACGAAGGATACCAGGCGATCAGGGTGGCATACGCGTTTATGATGCTGAGAAGCGCGCTGGAATTTTTGAATTTGAAGACGGTGGGCGAGGGGATAGTCAAGGTTGTGGGCATGGACGCGGCGACTACCGAGCTGCTCACTGGCGGTGAGATTGACGCTTTCAAGGACAGGCTGGAACTGCGGGTGCTGAAGCAGCTGCGCACGTGGCTGAGCGCGGCGGGGCTGGAACGCCTGGACGAACTGAAGCCGCGGCAGGCGCGGATTATCCGCATAGGTGTGATCTGATGCCCGATACGGACGAGATCATGCGCTCTATTTACCATGCGATCCTGGACGCTTTGGAAAGCAAACTGCACCTTTTAGGCGGCGTGATAGACCGGGATGCCCGGCGCGAGATTTTGAAACAGAAGATATACGACAAGGGCGATTTTTATCGCAACGCTGGTTACGTTGTTACAGTCCAGAATGACGGCATGACGCTGCAGGTTGGTTCCAACGTGGCTCACGAGCCCTATGTGCTGGGCGGCAAAGTGCCAAGCTGGACGCCTATAGCCCCATTGATCGCCTGGGTTGAGCGCAAGAACCTGTCCTGGGCAGACAAGGCCACCGGCAAGGCGCTATCGGCTGTGCAGATGGCATACATGATCCGCGGCAAGATAAGGCGCGAGGGGATCCCGGCACGCAACGTATACCAGGAAGTGATCAACAACCGGGAGCAGTGGATATATCAGCAGCTAAACAGCATTGAGGTAAGATTGTGACCCCGAACGAAAAGATGATTTATCAGCGCGAAGCGATCCGGCAGGCTCTCGCGACCGCCGGCCTGGCGACAGTGCTGTATAACAAAGACGACATTCCGAAGGAACTGCCCGCGGCGATAGTTATCTTGCGAGACGAGACAGGCAAGAACGGAACGGCCAGACGCTTTACCGACACGGATCTTAATTGGATCGTTTACCTGATCGTGAACGCCCAGGGAGTGAGCGACCCGGACGCCGAGATATACCGGCTTAAAGAGTCTTTTCGCGCAAGTTACCTTGAAAAGTTGGGCAGGGACCTGCCCAGGGTGGAATATTACACCAGCCGGATCGACGGCGCTCGCCTGGTGCGCGTGGCCATGATCGAGCTGCTGCGGAGCGGCACGGGGGCGGGAGCATGAAGATTATCCGTTTGGCCGGACAACGCCTGGCCATCAGCACCGCCGCTGATCTGCTGGAGCGCAAGTATCGCAACGAGCAGCCAGATCTGAGCAAGTGCCAGCGGGTGGGCAAGCAGATCGTCAGCAAGGCCGCGGAGGCCAAGAAGACGGTGGCGAGCCCCTACAGCATGAGTAAGCTACTGGACCTCTTGGACACAGACGAGTATCACAGCGGCTGCATTGACGCGCTGACGATGGCCACGGTGATGCAGTGCGACGTGAGCGACAGCCGGATTAATGGCTGGCTGGCCAACGCGCAGTTCCCCGGCTGCGAGACATTCGCCTCGATTTTGGGCGAGCTGGTGAAGTTCTATCTGGCTTGCGGCAACGGTTTTTTAGCCAAGATGCGCAACACGGGTGGCGACTGGGTGGGCCTGGAACGCCTGTTGCCCTCTGAAATGCAGATTGTGGAGAACTATGATGAGTTCGGCTTTTTCAAACCCAATTACATCCAGGTGAAGAACAACAAGAAGAAAGACTTTGCCTACGGCGACATCATCCACATGAAGAAGGGCACTCACAAGAGCGAGGCTTGGGGCCTGGCCGGCCTGCCCATCGCCATGAATATCGAGATACTGGGGGAGATCAAGACCTTTGATTACAATAACTTCCTGAACGGCCTGATGATCGACTATTTCGTGATCGTGGAAGGCGGCACCCTGCGCGACGGCACCGTTACCGACGATGACGGCAACGAAGTGGAGACTGACGCCTACAGCGAGATCGAACGGGTGCTGGGCGAGGTGAAGGGCAATGCCAAGAGCCACAGCACCGTTTTGATCGAGAGCGAGAACAAAGACGTGAAGATCAGGCTGGAGCCGCTGCGGCAGCAGGACCGCGAGGGCGGGTTCATCACGTTGAAGAAAGACCTGAGAGAAGGAATCTTCGCCTATCACCGGGTACCGGCGCGGGTTGTCTCGCAGCTCATTCCCGGCCAACTCGGCGGTGATAACACGAGCGACATGCAGATGTTCTATTCATTTGTTGTGAAGCCTTTGCAGCAGCGGCTGGCGGGGCTGATCGCGAGTGAGTTCAAATATGAGTATGGATGGCAGACCGAGCCGGGCGCCTTTGATTTCGGCGATCTGACACAGGAACTGCAAACAACTGATGAGAGGCTCTTTAGCGGCCTCCGCAACAACTAAAAAGGAGCAAGAGATGAAACTCTTACGCAAGCGGGTCCGCAAGGGCGAGCTGCGCAACGTTGAAGTGGACTTGATTAGTCTGCTATTTGACGACATGAAGCCAGCCAATCAGCGCGGAGCCGTGATCAAAAGTGCCGACGGGCGTGCCTACCGCACCATTGGCGCGACCGCCAAGAAATTCAAGGCCGAGACCGTCGGGAATGAAGGCCTGCTGTACGTGACAGTGATGGAGCCCGACACCATCGACGCCCAGGGCGACACTTACACCACAGAAGAGGTGAAGAAAGCCGCGTATCACTTTGCCAAACAGGGCTTGGTGGGGCGCAACGATGTGAACCACAACAACCAGCCCGTCCCAGAGTTCGTGATCGCCGAGAGCTACATCCTCAAGGCCGAGGATGCCGCTCATTTCCCCAACAGCAAGGTGGGCAGCTGGGTAGCCGTGCTAAAGTGCGAAGATTTGAGCTCGCCGCTGTGGCAGAAGGTGCAGAAAGGCCAGTTCAACGGCGTGAGCATCGCCGGCATGGCCGAGGACTCCGGCAACCTGAGAAACGCCGCCCTGGTGGCGGAATTGAAGGGTCAGCTGGAAGATATCCGGAAGAGCCTGGGCGCCAACCCCAGCGCGGATAGCGCGAAGGTGGTGGAGAGCCTGGAAAAGAGAATAAACGAGCTTGAGAACGCGGACGAGAACGCCGCGACGAAAGAGCTCATCAAATCATTCACGAGCGAAGTCAAGGAGCTTTCCATGCAGATCCGCAAGGCCATCAGTGCCAAAATCCAGGGAGAGCCGGGGGATGGCGCGGCTATCGACCGTGAGGTGATAGTCGACGGCAATAAAGTCCTGGTCAAGGCGTCCAAAATCGAGCTTTACAAAGGCATCGCGGACGTGGACAGCGGGGCGGCCATGAACATCCTCACCGCCAACACCACCAGTCTGTTTATCGATGAAGTGGTGGGTGGGCTGGATGATGACACCCTCAACGACATCACCGTCGTGCCTTTGATCAAGGACGAGAAGATCGACGCCGGCGTTATTGCCGATTTAGTGCTGACAAACGCACTGGATACCCCCGCGTCTGCTCAGGCTGTCGGCACTGCTGACATCACCTGCACCACCGGCATTCTGACCGGAGAGTTCAGCTTAGGCCGCGATGTGGTGGAGTTTTATAAAGACAAATACGGCGACGCCGCCTTTGGCGCTTACGTCGAGCAGCACATTGCGAAGAAAACCTCCAAGGCGTTGCGGAAATTGCTTTTCAGCGGCAACCGCGACGCCAGCCCCGGCGTTCTGAAGGCCCTCAATGGCGTGATCCAACTCGCCACGGAAGCCTCTCCCACCGCCGTGACGGCCATCGACACCGAGCTCTACCCGCTCTATGCCGACCGCTTTGAAGCCGCCTTGTTGGCGTTCAGCGCCGACGTACTGGAGGAGCAGTCGAACTTCGTGTTCTACATTTCTCACCACGACGAGATCCGCCTACGCGCCGAGCTGGCCCGGCGTGAGACGGGGGCGGGTGACCGCTTCCTGCTGGAAGGGGGAAAGGTCTTCTTTGGTGGAATCCCCGTGAAACCGCGCTACATGCCGGACAACTACATGATCGTGGGCCTGCCCAAGTTCATCATCCTCGGCTACCGGACAGACGCTGAACTGAAGGTAGAGCATCACGGTTCAGATTGGAAATTCCACTGGTATATCCGCGTCCGACCTGGCATCACCTACGTCGACGGCTTTGTGAAGGTATTCCTTGCAGCCGACGGCAGTTAAACAAAAGGAGCATAACCACATGAAACGCACCATCCTCCTGATCCTGATCCTGGTCCTGGCTGTCGGCCTCTCCGCCCAGGCCATGTCCCTCGATTCCCGCCGCGTCCCCATCCAGGGCCCGGACAACTTCACCACCCTCACCGTGAACTGCACCGCCGACACCGTCTATACCCGCGTTACCGTGCCGGCCTACGCCGCGGAAGCATGGATCATCCTCGGCACCGGTGCGGCCCACATCTGCGCTGATTCGCTCTACTCTGAAACAAGCGGATTGAAACGCTACGCCGCCATCCCCGCCGCCACGGCCTTCACCCTCCCGGTAAAACAGATGACTAAGTTCTACATCCGGAGGGCGGCCGCTGGCACCGCCTGCGTGGTCAACATCATTTGGAGAAAATTATGAACTTCATCATTGAAAACCAGGCCCTCATCATGCCCCTGCTCGGTGCCGTCATCGTCTGGATCCTCGGTCTCCTCGTCAAAAAGCAGATCGATAAGGCCAAGATTATCCAGATCCTCACCATCATCCTCGACGTCATCCAGGACATCAACAACGAGCCCGCCACCAAATCCCTGGAGAACCACGAAAAGAAACAGCTCGCGGTAACCCGCGTCAATTCTGCCCTCCCCGCTAAGCGAAAAACCACGCTTGAAAAGGTCTTCGGCACGATCGGCGGCGCCATTGAGTTCGTTTACACCCAGCGCAAATGGCTCTTCGCCGGCGCGCAAAAACTCATCAAGGCGGTATTCTGATGGCCATCACCACCGTCCAAAAACTCACCACCTTCCCCGCCGGCACCGATGCCGACGACCTCGCCTTCGACGAGCTCATCGAACAAATGATCGGTGACGACGTTTACGTCGCCGAAGGCACCCTCGATGCCACCGACCTCGCCGCCATGACCGGCGACCAGGCCACCATCGCCTCCAACCTGGCCTCTTACTTCGATGTCCTCGGCGAGCTCGCCGAGGCCGCCGCCAAGGTCGAATCCAAAAATACTGCGCTTAAGACACGCAATTACAAGGTCGCGGGCAAGCGCACCACCACAGTAGAGATCAGCCTGGTGGGGATCAGCAACCTCCAAAAGGCCTTCCTGGAATCCACAGCCTTCACCGGCACCACCGTCACGATGTTCATGCAGAACACCGAAAAAGACCGCGTGATAATCTTCAACGGGATGAAATGGGCAGTCGACTGGGACGGCACCACGGACGGCCTTTGGAACGTGAAGCTGAGCACCGAGTTTACCGGCGCCACCAGCGACCGGGTGTATGTTTACAAGGACATTCCCGCCACCGCTGGCACCTGATAACGATGTTTGAAACGCGAACGGGCACCTGCCTCTCTCACGCCGCGCTAACCTCCAGGGCGCGGCGAGCGGGTGTCCTGACGCACACATTGCACTTAACCAGCCCCGGCTTACCGAGCGCCGCGCCGCCTCTATTGCGGGCGTTCAGCCGGGGCATATTATGAAGGGATTGAGATGAATAAAGTGACTTACGCGCAACTGCGCGAGATACTGGCTTTGACCTTGACCACGGGCTCTATCCGGCTGAAGCTGGACCAGCTGCTGAGCGGGCAGAGCGTGGAGATCAATGAGGGCCAGGTCATTGACATGATCGTGGAATCAAACATCGACAAGGACATGATCCGGATACTATCGGGCCAGGACCCGGACGGCATGGACGCCATCGAGGCAATGGAGTACATCAGCGATTTTTTCGCATATATGAGGAGCAGTTCGCCGAAATTCGCCGGCTGGCTAAAAAGTATAAGATCCGCGGCGAGTCCAGCGGCTCCGGCAAAGAGCAGAACCTCCTCGAAGAATTTGAAATGACGTTGCGCGAACTGGGCTTTGGCGCGGCTGATTTTGCGGCCTTAGAACTGCCGGACCTGTATCTGCGCTTTTGCATAGCCCACCAGCGGGCCAGGAAGGCCGCGAATGGCTGAACTGACATTTAGGCTAAGGATCGACACAGGCAACGCCACCGGCGAACTGAGGCAGGTGGAAACGGCGGCTGACGCCACCAAAAACCGCGTTGAAAGCCCGTCCATTTTGAGGGTGGACGCATCCACGGCGCTGGCCTCGATCCGCGACATCACGGTAGCCGTGGGTGGCGCCCTGGCCGCGGTGAAGGGACTGGCCACCGGAATCAACGCGCTGTTGGACGCGGAGCTCGCACAGCGCAGAGCTCTGACGCTGGCCTCGGTGGCGTTTGGCGACTCCGCCAAGGAGATGGCTGTGTACGCGTCGGAAATGCAGTCGGTGACGAACTTTGGCGATGAAGAGATGCTATCCATGTTCGCCAAGATGAGCCAGACATTCAAGCTTAGCACTGATGAGATCAAACAGCTCACGCCCTATTTGCTCGACTTTACGGAGGCCACCGCAGCCACCGGCATGACAATGGAATCGGCCTTTGACCTCATGGGACGCGCTTTGAACGGCCATACCGAAATGCTGGGCCGGCATGGCATCGAGCTGGATAAAGACCGCCTGGCCATTGAAGGCGTTTCCTATCTGGTGGAAAAGCTCGGTGAGGACTACGGCGGCACCGCCACAGCGCTCGCGGATCTGCGCACTCAGAACCGCAACATGTGGGGCGACGTGCAGGAAGATGTGGGTGGCATGTTGGCCCAGGTGTTCAACCCCTTGCTTAAGTGGCTTAAGGCCATCATGGATGCTTTTAACGGGCTGAATCCAGTATTGAAGGGCGTAATCGCTGGGCTGGTGATGGCCGTGCCGGTGATCGCTACCGTGGCAACGGCGATTGTCGCGGTCACCGCCGCGGTGGTTGCTTTAAAAACCGCCATCAATCCGGTGGTGGGCATCATCTCCCTGGTTACCGGCGCAGTTACCGCCGGGGCTATGGCCTACGGCGCTTATGCTGCATCGGCGGATCAGGTGGCTGATTCACAACGGACTGTAGCCGATGAGATCACAGATGCAAACACCCAGATATCTATCGAGGCGGAAAAGTTCAAGACATTGTCCACACGCTTGCTCGAGCTTAAATCACGGACTGACCAAACAGCTGAAAGCAAAGGTGAGATGAAGACTGTCATAAAGTCGATGAATGAACAGTATGGCGATTATCTGACCAACATAAACATGGAAACAGCATCGTACAATGAACTCGCCTCGGCTCTTTCGGCGGTGTCGGAGGCACTGGTCCAGAAGAAGGTGGCTGAAGTTTATGGCGAGAAGTACAATGCCCAGCTGAGAAAGGTCGCGGAGCTTCAAGTTGAAGTTAATGCTGGAGCGGCTGACTACAACGCAGCGATGGCCCGTAGACGAGAACTTATGGGGACGATCGACTGGGATTTTATGACCAGTGACGACAACGCCATGGGGTTCAATCCTGCCACATACTTTGGCAACGACGGTGAATGGAACAAGCTTGATAAAAAGATCAACTCATTTGGGGCATTGACCGGCCGTTTACAAGCTGCTAAACGAGAGATGAATGAGATAGGGGAAGCTTACAGGCAGGCCATGCTGGGATTGCCAGACTTATTATCGTTTGATTCTGGAGACGGAGGCAAAGGCGGAGGTGGCGGCACGCCTATCAAGCCAATCTTAGACGCCGCTGATGCCGAGCTAAAAGAATATGAACGCATGGTTAAGGAGTTGGACGAGTATACCAAGGACCAGACGACCAAGACTCAGGAGGAATATGAGAGACGGCTGGCGCTGATAGAAAAATACAGCGCGGAAGGTTCAGATATTCAGATCAAGGCAATCGAGGATCTGGACCAGTGGAAACAGGACCAGGATGACAAGGTCACCGAGGAGACCAAGCGGCGTCTGTTTGAGCAGTTGGAGGCGCAAAGGGCCGCAACAGAGCAGTACTATGAAGAGGTTAAATTCGCCGATGCTGGATATTACGAGTGGAAAAAAGACCAAATTGAGATTGAGGTAGCTAAGTTAAAGCTATCAACTGATCAGCATAATAAGCTGGTGAAGCAGAGGATCGCCGCCCTTGACGAGGAGAAGGCTGAGTGGGGAGATCTTTCCGAGTTACAAGAGGAATTTGCGGACCGGAGTCTCGAAATATCCAACAGGTCCTATGACCTTCAGATAAAAGCCATTGAGCGCTATTATGCCCGTCGCAAGGCTAAAATGATCGCCGCCGGCATCACTGAAGAGCAGATAACTAAGCAGCAGAACGCCACCATCCTCAAGCTCAATATCGAAATGGCCGATCAGATGCTCGGTGGGGTATCCGGCATCCTGGGGGATCTTGCCAACTCTATGGACCAGGAATCTGAAAAAGGGTTTAGGGCTTGGAAGGGGCTCGCAATCGCCCAGGCAATTGTCGATGCTCTGTCTGCGGCTAATGCCGCATACAAAGCAATGGCTGGGATCCCAGGGGTCGGTCCCGGACTCGGCATTGCCGCCGCTGCAGCTGCCTTGGTCGCCGGCTATGTAAACGTAAAAAAGATTTCTGAAACCCAATATAAGCCCCAGGCCGCTTGGGGCGGATACCTGGTGGGTCCTGGCCACGCCCAGGGCGGCATTGATATCGAGGCGGAGGGCGGTGAGTACATTATCCGTAAGGACCGGGTGGCAAGCTTAGGTAGAGGATTTTTTGATTTTATCAAC
Source organism: Candidatus Cloacimonadota bacterium (assembly GCA_020532085.1). Lineage (NCBI taxonomy): Bacteria > Pseudomonadati > Candidatus Cloacimonadota > Candidatus Cloacimonadota bacterium. The sequence goes on from JAJBAV010000028.1 coordinate 28,356, forward strand.
ACCGCTTCACTCGATACCATACGGACCGCTATTGCCCGTATCCCGATGCCGGTGGTGCCGATGCCGAGCACTCCCATATTTGCGTACGCCACCGGTGGCATGGTACCCATATCCGGCGCCAACAACACTTTGATTGATGAGATCCGCGCCCTCAAAACCGCCATCCTTGGCAACCGCCCAGTCGTCAATGTCTCCGTCGACCCCCTCGCCAACCACCCCGTCAAGATCGCTGAACTTACCGAACGCGGCCAAAAGCTCCGCTCCACCTACTGATGCTCACTCCCGCCTTTCCTTTTGTCTCTGTGCCGTTGCGTTAAATGAACCTCTTTAAAATTGACTTTGTCCAGGGCAAAACTGACGCCGTCGACTACCCCGACGTGGTCCACTCCCTCACGGACACCGCCGCCGATCGCAAAATCATTTCCCTCACCCTCTCCCCGGATAAACTCGCCTCTTCCAGCTCCTACCTCCGCGAGCCCCGCCGCCTCGTCATCGAGTGTTTTCCGGACGCCTGGATCACTGAATACATCATCAGCGGAAACTACGAACACGACCGCTATCTCTCCCACTACGAAGTCCAGGTCTACCGCGACGACCCCCTTATCTTCACCGGCGTTATCGACACCTCCGCCCTCTCCTGGTCTCCCGCCGCCGGCATCCTCACCCTCACTTGTTACGAAAAAACCAAGCTCCTTCAGCTCTTCAGTGATTTTGCCACTCTCTACATTGCCACCGGCGGCTACACCCTCCCCCAGATCCTCCAGATGTTCATCACCAGGATTGAGCTCGACCTCTCCATCGACCTTCCCGTCTCCAGTGCGGACTTCTCCCAGCCCCTCCTGGAGCCGGATCCTGATCCCCTCGTCCTGGACACCATCGATGTCTCCGCCATCCTCACCCTGCCCCCGGACGCCGATGGCTGGGCCTACTCCTGGACCACCGGCTCCGGCGGTCTCACCACCACCGCCATGGGCTGGTACACGCCCCCCATGGGCAGCAACCGCGTCGAGTTCTATCTCCTCCTCCGCCGCTGCCAACTCGCGGAAAAAAGCGGCAATTATGACCGCTATCGCTTCCAGACCCAGGCCGTCATCATCGAGATATTCAACGGCCTCGCCTACACCAAACATACCCACACCCACAGCTCCGGCTGGGTCCTCCTCGAGGACTCCGTGGCTGCCGGAGAGGCCGCCGATTCCGCCCTGGATTCTTTTTTTGCCGAACAAAACAAGACCTGGTCCATCATCGAACCCGACCTGGTGGATCCGGACGAATCGGTCGGCGACACCGACTACTCCCTGAATTACACCGAGGATGAGTCCGTGGCCCTGGAAGTCTCTGGCAACCTTATCCCCACCTATTTCCACCTCGGCGATTTTTACCCCGTCGGCGCCGGTACCGAGACCACCAACTGCCTCTCCGTCCTTCACGCGGCCCTCCTCATGAACAACGCCACCGTCGTCTCGGACCCGGACGGCAATCTCCGCCTTTTGAACAAGCCCGCGCCCAGTACCACGGCCGTCACCATCGCCGCGGCGGACCTCCTCTCCCTGGAGTTATCCCGCCTCGATTACGAACCCCTCGACGAATCCCCCTTCTCCGTTCTCGCCGGCGATACCCGCGACGTTCTCTCCGCCACGGTCATCGCCTGGCTAAACGAATATCACTCTGCCCGCTGGGTCGCCGATCTCGAGATCCTCGGCCTGGACACCTACCCGCTCAACCTTCATTCTATCCTTTCCATCGATGGCGAACTCTACGCCGTCACCGAGATCCAGCCCGACTTTGTAAACGACTCCTGGAAGATAAACGCTTGGAAACTACCGCCGCCCGATTGATCCGCGTCCGGATCACAGGCCCCTCCTTCCTCACGCTGCCCGATTGCCGCGTGGACTACGCGCCCAAGCTGGCGTGGCGCTCCACGCCCAGCCCGGAGACCATGCCCTGGTTCAGCCACCGCGTCGGCGTCTATCACGAGGACAGCATCGACCTCACGGTTATCCTGGCCGCGTCTGATTATCAGGCTCTCGTCGACTTCCTGGCCGCCCCCGGCGCCCTCTATATAGAGTTCACCTGGGCCGGTACCGAAGTCCTCCAGCTCCCCGTCTCCGTCTCGGAACTCCCGCCCCTTCCTGATGATCTGCGCGAATACATTGCCGAAACCTCCCTTTCCCTGGTCTCCAGCTACGAGACCCTCGCGCCCATCGACTGGGATGATTACGAGGTTCCGGCCGGCATCGAGGACATTCACCCATGATCCCCATTACTCCCACCACCATCCGCCTTTGCCGTGTCAATCCGGACGCCTCTGCCGCCTATCTCCGCTTTGACGCCACCCGCGTGGATTACACCCCCACCAAGCGCTACTCAGTGGAAAAGCCCAACGCCTTTGATCCCTCTTTCATTCACCGCCGCGGACCCTGGTTCGAGCATCTCGTCGACGCCACATTTATCCTCACGGCAGCCGAATACTCCACCCTCCTAAGCTTCCTCACCGCCCCCGGCCAGCTCTACATTGAGTTCACCTACCAGGGCACCGGCCTTCTCCAATTCCCCGTCACCTGTGAGGCCCTGCCGCCCCTCCCCGATGATCTCCGCGAATACACTGCCGAAACCACCGCCCGCTTTCGCGCCGCTTGGGCCGACGCCCCCGAGTTCATCGACTTCGACAACGTCGATCGCCTCTTTTCTTTTGCCCTCTCCGTGCCAGCCCCCACGGACGCAGTTCGCCTTTACCTGGATGAAGGGGATATGGCCTCCCTCTCCGTCCGCGCCGCCGCCGACGCAGTTCGCCTTTACCTGGATGAAGGGGATATGGCCTCCCTCTCCGTCCGCGCCGCCGCCGACGCAGTTCGCCTTTACCTGGACGAAGGCGAGATGGCTTCCCTCTCCGTCCCTGCCCCCACCGATCCCGAATAAAGGACTAAAATATGAAAACCTGTAAAACCCGCATCGGCTTCCGCCAGGCCATCGACGCCCGCCTCATCATCTCCGATCTCGACGGCTCCCACCCCAGGGAGATCCGCTTTGATTCGTTTACAAACAACTTTATCCGCCATTTTAGAAACGGCTTTGTCAAGGGAGCGTCCGGTGAAAACCTTGTCAATTCCTCCGACAGCGTCGTGGGGGTGTTCCCAGCCCAAAGCCTCACCACCGGTTACCTCAACGGCGGCATCATCCTCGGCACCGGCGCACCCTCTCGCGCCTCAACCATGTATGCCCTGGCCACCCCGCTCACCGCCGACGATGTTGAGTTCACCCCCCTCTTCGTCGATCTGGTCGAAGACACTAATGACAACACCTCCCAGATCATATTTGCCAAGCACTTTACCAATATCTCCGGTGGCAACCTCGCCATCACCGAGATCGGCCTAACCTTCAGCGAAGGCGCCACCTACTATCTTTTCTCCCACGACAAAATCGACTACACTTTTCCGGAAGATGCCACCAAAAAATTCTCCCTGGTTATCTCTTTGTCCTCTGTCTGGCCTCGCAACTTTACCCGCATGCTGGCCAGCACTTTTTCGGCGTATATACCCACGATAAAGACCTTTGATAATGCTGACTGGACTTCCACCGGTCCGTATGACAGCAACAATTATTACCGCTGGAATTACAACATTTCTTACACTAAAACTGGCCTTCAGGTCGGCACTGGTGACGCCGCGGAGGATATTACTTTCTACGACCTGGGCACTCGCCTGACCACTGCATCGTTGGAGTTCGCTGAGACCGTGTTTGGTGCCGCTATATACGATGATAATGACCCCCGCTTTACCATGTCGCGGCTTATTAAAAACACCACTGCGGAGGCGGTGGTAATCAACGAAATAGGTATCGGAGGCCGAGCGGTTGGACGGTATTCGGGCGCGCCCGAAATACTTATATTCCGCAAAAAACTCTTGATCCCCGTCACCATCGAGGCGGGCGAATGGGCATCCTTCGAAATCACCTTCCACACTACTTTCGAATGATGATTAACGCCAAAACGCATCTAATTTCATGGGCTCCTTCACGATGATATACTTTACATATTCTGTCATGCAAAATCACTCTCGTAAAAAAGGATGGTATGCAAGAATGGTGACCTAAATTGCAAGAATCGTGACCTCGTGCCTATAGCTGCAGATGACAAAAATGCAGCTGTAGGCGGAGCTGTATCTATGGGAAAAACCCTTTATGCAAGAATGGTGACCTTGTATGCAAGAATAAGTGACCTCTTACAAGTTTCTCCTCTGTTGTGTATGCTCCCAAACCTGATACCGCCACGTTGCGCGCGCAGTTGGCGCATAACAGGTAATAGCGGATGCTGTCCTCTTCGCGCCTGATCAGTTTGTCCAGTTCCGACTTCATCTGGGGGAATTGCCGTTCGTTCAGAAGGCATTCGAACACGCTTTTTTGCACTCGCTTTCCGTATTTGAGAAGGCATTTTACAGCCTGACGCCTGATCTTGTTTGAGACTATGTCAAAGCAAACCAGGTATAGTTTCATGTCGGCCATTTTTTCTCCATCATCAGGCTATCTCTAAAAACTTATGTCCAGGCAAAGGGGCTGTAATCTTTCTTTTTCTGACAATGCGCGGCTAGTTTTCTGGCTTGGAGAAGGAAAATGTCTTTCAGGCTCCAATCCCCCGCAGGTTGTTCCAAAGTAAAACGGGAGTTAACCATTTTGGCAAAGGATGTGATCACTATCTTCATGCCATCCTGATTAAGGGAGACCGGCAGAAGTCGAGTACCGGGATCTAAGCCATCCTCCTCTGCTTCGTCATCAGGCAAAGCGTTGTAAACAAAGTGTCCGGGTCTAATTTCTTTCCGGTTGATGATGGTGATGATCAGGTTGTCGACAAGTGGCCGGAATTCTTCCATCAGGTCCAATACGAGTGACTGCCTGCCATAGGCGATATCATGCAAAGCTCCGAAATAGGGGTCCAATCCACAAACATAAGTAGCCCCCATTACCTGGTTCATCAGGAAAGTGTAACCCAGAGACAGCAGGGCGTTGACTTCATCGCGGGGAGGGCGTCTGTTGCGGCCTGAAAAGGAGAATCCCTCATTTGTTATCAGGACGGGGAAGGCGGTAAAATAGTTTTTTGCAGCTATTCCTTCATACCCCCGGATGCTGTCCAGGTCAATTGAGGCTCCGGTAAGCCTCTCAATGATACCCTGATTCCTAAGGATGGCCTCCGAGATCAACATGTTTTTGTTGCGTTTGAGTCTCCTGCCGAGGTGCTCCTGCATGTTGTCCAGTTTCCCCTTAATGTAGGTGGCGGCAAGTTGTTCCCGGTTAGTCTGGGAATCCAGGAACTGGTACTGAGCCACTCTCAATTGAACGTTCTTGCCGAATTCGCCCACCAGCCGGCCTTTGAATTTTCCGTAATAGGAAAGAAATACTGTGTCGATCCTGTGCTTGAGGAGATAGGTCAAGACCGGAGTGGTAAGGGTTATGTTGCCCACGATGATCATTTGTGAAATGTCTTTGGTATGAAACCAGCGCAGGAGATGGAATCCCTTGAAAACATGAAGCCTGTCCCCCCGTTTGCAAACAGAGGCTCCCTGATCGGCAATGTAAACAACTGACATACTCAGGCCGGGCGGATATTGACCGCTTTTTGGCTTTCCCGCTGTTTTTGAGGATCATAAGAAGCCTGGAGATGGAATCTGACAGCAAGCCCCGCAGCCAGCTTCGCGGTGGACATCCTGCAATCCCTGACCCGGAAATAGTATGAAGACTTCCCCGACAGGATGAAGCCGGCTTTACCATGCGGCAGTAGCTTGCCTATCTTTCCTGTCAACCAAGGGGTATCACGGTGGATCATATCATCCAAAGCATCCATGATCGGGCCACGCAGCGCCATAAAATGGGGCAGCGTATCCAAGGAGATGTTGTGGTCTGTTAACTCCCGCAACAGATTTTGATCGATCTTCCAGCCTTTGAATTTGCGGATGGAGGCACTCAGCTTTAACAAGGCCAGGGCAAGGTCGAACTGCTTCTCCCGGGAGACAATCTGCCTCAACAACTCCCAGAGGTGGATCTTGTTCTCGGTGTCCCCGAAAGACTGAGCGGCCCGGACAGCAAGGCTTAGCGCCTGGCTGTGACGCTTCAGCTTGAATGCCACTTCGGCGGCCTCATGCAGCAGGAACCAATCCTGCTTTATCTTGATGATGCTCTCAAACATTTCCATGGCCTGATCTAGGTCTTCCAGCCGGAAATGGCAGAGGGCTTTCCGGCGCAGTAACCAGATCCCATTCCCCGATGAAAGTTGAATCCCGTTTTCCAGGGTTTCGCCGCACAATCTCAGGCATTCGGAATAGTCGCCAGACGAATACAGCGCCCTGGTAAGGATGGAGGTGTATTGTTCCCTTGCTGAGGGCAAATCCTTGCCTCCGTTGGGCGATGGGCAGGGCTCTGGATTGAGCATGAAGGGGTCCAATAACCGACAGAGTTGTATCACAAACACTGGGGGGAATTCAGGATGTTTTTTGAGCAGGGCAAAAACGCTTAAGGGCAGGGGATGAAGACCCTGTCTTTGAGGAAAAATAGCTTCCATCTTTTCCAGATGCTCCACCGCGTCAGCTCCGCCTAACTGGCCTGCTCCCTTGAAATAGTGGAAATACATGCACCAGGCAGTGTTCTGGCGGATGCCATCCCAGACGCCCGGCATAGCGCAAGCCTTGAGACCCAGCTCGATCGCCCGAGGATAATCTCCGGATTTATTCAGGGTATACAATAGCTTGTAAACTAGGGGAAAATCCCCATTGTCGCCTGATTCGCTGTACAGCTTCGAAAGAAGCTCGGCCGCCGCGGTTGGATTACCGCTGTTCGTAAGTTCCTCAGCTTGGAAGAATAGCTCTTTGCGTTGATTAAGGTTCATGGTTTCATCCTTTCATTTTCTGCTATTTAAGTTTAAGCACCAATGAAGCATCATCAGGTTTGCCCGATCTGGTCAGAACTCCATAGGGCGTTGTTATCGCATCTACTCCGGCATCGGCAAACGCAGTCAGGATATCTGTTTCAGCCTCGCTTAACCGTTCTGAGAGAGTTTGGCTGTCTTTCTTCAACTTCAGATAGTTTGAGACCATTTCTCTCAGCTTCAGATCGTTTTCCCGCAACGGCGCGGGCCTGCGGTCTTCCAACTGCTTCAAATGTAACAAAGGAGTGGGATACATTGCTTGCGCGTCGCCAAATTCGCAGTTACATGTCCCTTTTTCGAGCAGATCCCCCAGCAGCAAACGGATCTTGGGGCAGCCCATCGAGTTGCCCCGGAAGGCCGAGCGCATGAGGTCCCGGGAATCATAGCCGGGTAATCTGCGCAGTAGGGAATTGACGATTGCCGGGCCGTTTTTCAGATATCCGCAAGTATAGCGCAGCACGTTTTTCTGTCCCGCTGTCAGTTCACTCCTGCTTTGAACCATGCTGTCTAGCTTCCAAAGGGCTTGGCAGTTTTCTTTGAGGCAAAGCCATTCGGGGTCTGTTTCCGGGTCCGCCCCAATCTCGATTGCGTCCTCCGTTCTACCGTCTTCTTGCCCCGGTTCTGCGGAAACTGAAACATTAACAATGTCCGGATCCAAAGAATACAGCGCCGAAAGGAACGTGGAAGCTGAAACTTTGTTGGCGTTCCGCACAAAATCCTGAAAGCCAATCAGCTTGCCATCTTCGTCGAGCATAGAACTTGGCAGGCCCGTCAAGCGATGGATGCCGTAAGGCAGTTTAACTAGGTTGCCATAGTTTGCCGCTGAAGCGCGGGTCTGTTTGGGGAATATCTCTATGCCCAGCGGCAGGTTTTCCAGACTCACCTGTGCCGCTATCCTCTGAGCCAGGCTCCTGGCGAATTTTGCGGAAACCGGTTCCTCCAGCAGGATCCAGATATGATAGCCTTTGTAGCCGCTGAATTCCAGATTCATCTCCAAACCATAAGTCCGCAGCACGGCGCGGAAATTGGATGTAACCCTCTGGTAGCCGTTCTCCAGCCAAAGCCGGAAATCCTGGTCATGCAAGTCATCTAGGTGCGACTTGTTAAGATCAAGGTCAAAGACGATCCAGTTTACCCGGTTGGCCAGGTCCAGTTGATACACGCCGATCGTCTGGATGCCGAGTAGGTGGTTGCGTAAGTGGTTTATGTTAAGGGGTTCATGCACTGGATTGTAGCCGTGTTTTCCGTCGTCGGAGATCCACTGGCGGGCATGGCAGTTTTCTCTGCCCCGGAAGACGCGGAGCATTGTCAGCAGATCCGCCTCGGAAAAATCCGAAGTTTGCGCGTCATCTCCGGGGTTAGATTCAGCTGCTGATCTGTCTGCTGATGGCAATAACACCCCGTTTGCTGCCGCTAGTTCCTCCAATTTGCCTGCCTGTTCCCGGTCGTCATTGTCCCGGCAATGCTTCCGGCAATCAAGATAATAGGGCCGATGGTCCGGGAAGGACTCCAGGCGAGAATTGATAAATTCAAGATAATCTGAGGCAACATGATGGAGTCTGAGTATCCTTGCCTTCTGCAAGGCGGCGGAATGGTTTTTAGGATCTTCCGAGAGAATGTCAGACAATTGGGCAAGCGCTTCGTCTATACGCCCCAGCATAAGTAACCAGCGAGCCAATTCCTCTTTTTCCGCGCCATCAAGGTCCGCAAGGTTTTGGGCCACACTGCAGGCTTGGCCAGCGTACTCCAAATCCTCAGAGAGAAAACTGCGGTTGAACCGGACCCGGCACTCGTGAAAATCGCTCGGAAGCGTGCCGGCCTGTGTACCTTGGTTTAACAACATATTGGGATTTGTCATCTATACCTCCTAATGAGTCAGGGCTGCAGATAGTTCATGGAATCTCTCCTGAAGCCCGGTTTTCAGATCTATAGCATAGCTTGCAAGCAAATATCAGCAATAGTTGTGAACTGCTTCCACCTTTCGCCAAAGACGCAATGGCAGAAATGACAATGTTGGATCTGCCTTTCTGTTGTTTAATGTGAACAGTCTGACTTGATTCCTGACAAATTTTTATGCCTGCTCTCCAACGAAGTCGCCGCAACCCTTTTCGGACAAGCCCTCTTGGTTTTATTAATATAAGACCTTTGCACATAATCCTCAGGGTCTGGTGAAAAAGTAAGAGCATTTAGGATCAAAAAGTAGTTTTTGAAATCTGCAAATAATTCTTGACAAAATAGATAGGCTCATATTTTGTCACTCTA